>DAISJI010000014.1:0-16530 GCA_036821585.1 Terriglobales bacterium | reverse complement strand
AATAGGTCGTATTGCGACAGTCGGGATATTGGTGCTGATGCTGGCGGGCGCGGCCACACCGCAGCGGCCGCAGTCCGGTGCGCTGGCCGGATTCAGTAGCGACGCGGCGCGCGAGCAGCGCGATTGGGAGCAGAAATTCCGCGGGCTTCCGCTGCCGGCGAACATGAAGCAGTACATGCAGCGGCTGGCGGCGCGTCCGCACCACGTCGGCTCGCCCTACGATCAGGACAACGCACAGTGGCTGCTTTCGACTTTCAAGTCCTGGGGCCTGGACGCGAAGATCGAAACCTTCGACGTGCTCTTTCCCACGCCGAAGCAGCGGTTGGTCGAGATGGTCGAGCCAACGCGCTTCACCGCCAAGCTCGAAGAACCGGCGGTATCGGCCGATCCGACAAGCAACCAGAAAGCCGAGCAGTTGCCGACCTACAACGCCTACTCCGCCGACGGCGACGTGACCGCGCCGCTGGTGTTCGTCAACTACGGTGTGCCGGATGATTACGAACGCCTGGAGCGCATGGGCATCTCGGTGAAGGGCGCGATCGTGATCGCGAAGTACGGCGCCTCGTGGCGCGGCATCAAGCCGAAGGTCGCGGCCGAACACGGCGCCGTCGGCTGCCTCATCTATTCCGATCCGCGCGACGACGGTTATTTCGCGGGCGACGTATTTCCGAAGGGCGCGTATCGACCGAAAGACGGCGTGCAGCGCGGCAGCGTGATGGACATGCCGGTGTATCCGGGTGATCCGCTCACACCGGGAGTGGGCGCAACCGCGGACGCGAAGCGGTTGGCGCTGTCGGACGTGAAGACCCTCACCAAGATCCCGGTGCTGCCGATTTCCTACGGCGACGCGCAGCCGCTGCTGGAGAACCTGGGCGGACCGGTGGCCCCGGCGGAGTGGCGCGGCGCGCTGCCGATTACGTACCACGTGGGTCCGGGTGCGGCGAAAGTCCACCTGGTGGTGAAGTCGAACTGGGACCGCAAGCCGATCAACGACGTCATCGTCACCATCAAGGGCGCGCAGTATCCCGACGAGTGGGTCATTCGCGGCAATCACCACGATGGATGGGTGAACGGCGCGCAGGACCCGATCTCCGGACTGGTGGCGGAGATGGAAGAACTGCGCGCGTACTCCGAACTGATTAAGCAGGGCTGGAAGCCGAAGCGCACCATCATTTACGCGGCGTGGGACGGCGAAGAACCCGGACTGCTCGGCTCGACCGAGTGGGCCGAGACGCACGCGCAGGAACTACAGCAGCACGCCGTCGCCTACATCAATTCCGACGGGAACAGCCGCGGCTACATCGGGCTGGTCGGCTCGCATTCGCTGGAGACGTTCATCAACGAAGTCGCGAAGGACGTTACCGATCCGGAGACGAACCTCTCCGTCTGGAAGCGCGCGCAGTTGCGGCGAATTCGCGACGCCCGCGAACCGCGCGCCCGCGAAGAGTTGCGCCACGGCGGGCCGCTGCGCTTGGAGGCTTTGGGCTCGGGCTCCGATTACACCGTGTTCCTCGACCATCTCGGCGTCGCGTCGTTGAACCTTGGTTATGGCGGCGAGGCGGGCGGCGGAATCTATCACTCCATCTACGACGATTTCTACTGGTACACGCACTTCGACGATCCGGAATTCGTGTACGGACGCGCGCTGGCGCAGACCGCCGGAACCGCGGTTATGCGATTGGCCGACGCGGAAGTGCTGCCGTTTAACTTCGGCAATCTCGCCGCAACCGTTCGCCGCTACGCCGACGAGTTGCAGAAGTTGGCGACCACGAAGCGCGACGAGATCGTGGAGCGGAATCGCGAATTGGATGAAGGCGTATTTACCGCGACCACCGATCCGACCATGAAGTATGTCCCGCCGCAGAAGGACAAAGTCCCACCGTTCCTGAACTTCGCGCCGTTGCAGAACGGCGTGGAACAACTTCAACGCGCGGCGGAACGCTACCAGTCGGCATTCCAGCAATCGCAAGGGGCGGCGAACCCGGCGGCGAATGCAAAGATCATGCAATCGGAGCGGGCGTTGTTGTCCGATGAAGGACTGCCGGGACGTCCGTGGTTCCGTCACCAGATTTACGCGCCGGGCTTCTACACCGGTTATGGCGTGAAGACGATTCCGGCCGTGCGCGAGGCGATCGAGCAGGGTCAGTGGAACATCGCCGAGCAGCAGATCATGAAAGTCGCCAAGGTGCTGGAAAACGAGGCGGCGGTGATCAACGACGCTGCGGCAGCGCTCGAGAAGAAGTAGCATGGCAATGGGGTGAGGATGGAGAAAGGCCGAGTCCCGGTGTTTTTCCTGGTCGCCCTCACCGTCTGGACCGCCATGAACGCATATGTGTTGTGGCGGGTACTGTCGCTTCCCGTTCCCGTGCGGCTGCTCCCGCGAGCCGCTGTCATTGGAGTTGCGGCTTGTCTGTGGGCCAGCTACCTGCTGGCCCGTGTTCTCGAAAGTGCGGGCATGGATGGCGTGGCTCGCGTCCTGGAATGGGTGGGCGCGAACTGGTTCGGTATCGTCTTTCTCGCCTTCGTCTGCCTTCTTGCGGTGGACATCATCACCGGGTTCGGTTACTGGCTGTCCGGTATAGCGCCCCGGCTGCGCGTTGTGGCCGTGATGGCGGCATGTGCGCTGGCCATTTTCGCCAACGTGCAGGGGCGGCGAGCGCCCGTCGTGCGCGAGTATGAAGTAAGTTTGCAGGGGCTTCCCGTCACTCTCGATGGCACCACGCTGGCCGTCGTTTCCGACACGCACCTCGGGACGATGATCGGCTCGCGCTGGCTGGACCGCCGCGTTGATCAAGTGCAGGCGCTCAAACCCGACTTGATCATTCTCGCCGGCGACATTGTCGAGGGTGACACTGAAAACGATTGGCAGATTGCGGCGGGGTTGCGCCGGCTGTCGGCGCCGTTGGGCGTTTGGGGCGTCACCGGCAACCATGAGTTTTACGCCGGGCTCGACCGCAGTATTCGCATGCTGAACGATGCCGGCGTTCGCGTTCTGCGCGACGAGTCGGTGGAGGTAAAGCCGGGGCTGGTGATTTCCGGGGTTGACGACCTGACGGCGCGGCGTCGGCGCGGAGGGACCGCCGATTACCTCCAGCGCGCGCTGGCAAAACGGCCCGCGGGCGCGACGGTTTTCGTCTCGCATTCGCCGTTGCAGCCAGAACGGGCCGCCCAACTGGGTGTCGGACTCATGCTCTCCGGCCACACGCACGACGGGCAGATCTGGCCGTTTATGTACTTCGTGCGCCTGACATATCCTCTGATCTACGGCCGATACGACATTAACGGCATGACGGCGATCGTCGGTCGTGGAACTGGAACGTGGGGTCCACGCATGAGGTTGTGGGGACGGGCCGAAATCCTGAAAATCACGTTACGCTCGCGCGCAAAGACTTAGACAAAGAGAAAAGGCCGGTCGAGGGCGACCGGCCTACATCTTTCATCATTTCTACTTGCTTGCGCTCGTCATTCCCATCTGCGACAGGATGAAGGCGTAGTCGAAGGCGATTTCTTTCAGGTAATCATAACGTCCGGACGAGCCGCCGTGGCCCGCCGCCATGTTGGTCTTGAGCACCAACGGATTCGAGTCGGTCTTCAGCGTGCGCAGCCTGGCCACGTACTTCGCTGGCTCGTGGTACATCACCTGGCTGTCGTTGAAGCTGGTCTTCACCAGGATCGTGGGATACGCCTTCTTCTCCAGGTTGTCGTAAGGCGAGTACGTGCGCATGTATTCGTACTCCGCTTTCTTGTTCGGATTGCCCCACTCTTCGTATTCGCCGACGGTGAGGGGCAGGGAAGCGTCGAGCATGGTGTTGAGCACGTCCACGAACGGAACTTTCGCGATCACGATGCGGAACAGTTCGGGACGCATGTTGGTGACGGCGCCCATCAGCAGGCCACCGGCGCTGCCGCCCTGGATGACCAGCTTGTTCTTGGACGTGTACTTCTGCGCGATCAGGAAGTCGGCCGAGTCGATGAAGTCGGTGAAGGTATTCATCTTCTTCATCATGCGGCCCTGGTCGTGCCACGCCTTGCCCATCTCGCCGCCACCGCGAATGTGCGCCAGCGCAAACGAGAAGCCGCGGTCCAATAGGGCGAGGATGTTGGCATTGAATGAATCGGGCATGGCCGCGCCGTAGGAGCCGTAGGCGGTGAGAAACATCGGGCGCGTGCCGTCCTTGACGAAGTCCTTGCGATAGACGATGGCGATCGGAATCTTCGTGCCGTCTTTCGCCGTGGCCCACAGGCGCTCGGAGGCGTACTTGCTCTTGTCGTAATTGGGCACTTCATACTGCTTCATCAGGACCGAGGTGCGCTGGATGGTGTCGTAATCGAAAATCGACGACGGCGTCACCATCGACTGGTAGCTGTAGCGAAAAGTCTTCGTGTCGTATACGCGGTTGGCGTTGGGAAACGCGGTGTACACCGGCTCGGGATAGGTAATGCGGTGCGACGCGCCACTCTTGAAGTCGGTGATGGTCAGCTCCGGCAGGCCTTTCTCGCGCTCGATGCGGACGTAGAAATCCCTGAAGACGTCCACGCCGGAGAGCATGATGTCCGGCCGGTGCGGAACCACTTCCTTCCAGTTCTTCTCGCCGGGATCGCCGACCGGCGCGGAAACCAGGCGGAAGTTGCGTCCCTTGTCGTTGGTGCGGATAAGGAACTCGCCGCCGTGGTGGTCCACATCGTACTCGTGGTCCGGGCGGCGCGGCGCCACCATCCTCCATTCACCCGACGGAGTTTTCGCGTCGAGAAACTGAACTTCGGAAGTTGTAAGCGAACCTGCGTTCAGCAGCAGGTAAGCCTGGCTGCGGGTGCGCTCGACGCCGACGTTGAAGCGCTCGTCTTTTTCTTCGTACACGAGCGCGTCCTCTTTCGAGCCCACGGTGTGGCGATAGACGCGATATTGCCGCTTGGCCGCATCCTCCACGGTATAGAAGACGCTCTTGTTGTCGGCGGCCCAGGCGACGGAGCCGCTCTTGTCGGCCACGTGCTCGACCAACTGTCCGCTGCGCAGGTCCTTGATGTAGAGCTTGTACTGGCGGAAGCCGGTGTTGTCGGTGGAGTAGGCGAGCAGGTTGCCGTCGTCGCTCGGCCGGAGCGTGCCCAGCGACATGAACTTCTCGCCCTTGGCCAGTTCGTTGACGTCGAGATAGATTTGCTCGGGAGCGTCGAGCGATCCTTTTTTACGGCACAGGATCGGGTACTGCTTGCCGGCTTCGACGCGCGAGTAATAAAAGTAGTCGCCTTCACGGTAGGGGACCTGGACGTCGGTCTCCTTCACGTGTCCGACCAGTTCTTTGTAAAGTGATTCCTGGAGCGGCCCGGTGCCCTTCATCACGGAATCGGCGTAGGCGTTCTCGGCTTCCAGGTAGGCGGCCACGTCGGGGTTCTGCTTGTCGCGCAGCCAGAAATAGTTATCGATGCGCTTGTCCCCGTGGACCGTGACGTCCTTGGGATTGGTTTTCGCCACCGGCGGCTTATCAGCATTGTCGGCGGCATTGAGAGAAACGGATAACAGTGTGCTCATGAATAAGATTGCGAAAACAAGCAGATTCTTCTTCATTGGATTCGTGGGCTCCTGCACGGGATTCTTACGGGACAGGGCAGTATAGGCTCCGCGCTATAGCCCCAAGCATTTGACGGGACAATTCCGGCCGATCCACATCCCATCCTTGGCCAGCGGTCCTGAACCAAACTAGTAAACCGCAAGCCATTGTGGTTGGAGACTCAGATATCCACAAGCCCAAGACGCTCTCCCCGCCGAGTTCGGGTCCTGTCCCTAAGTAACTGAGCAGACGGAGATAACCTGAAACTTTCCTATTGACACGAAACCATTTAGGCGTAGGATGTGGTCGAAAGTGGTTGAAAGTGGTTTGAACGAGTTGGTCGGTGGGCAAGGCGTCCCGGTAATGGGATGCCCAGTGGAATGAATAAAGAGTTCCCCCAAAACGACCCGGTATTGGAAGTCAAGCACACCGTTCTGACCGCTTTTGCCTCTTGCACCGCGATAGCGGTGGGAATTAGCGCCTATGTTTCGCGGCAACGCTCCAACCCGCGTCGACGAAAAGGGACGGTTAAAAGTCCCCGCGGAATTCAAGCGCGTCGTGGAAGAGAAGTACGGCAGGAAATTCTATATCACTTCGCTGGACGGTCGTGTTGCTCATGTTTATCCCTTCGAGGAATGGGAGCGGATCGAGCTGAAGCTGGCAGGGCTCTCCAATTTCAATCCGACGAAGAAAAAGTTTCTCACCCGTACGAACTATTACGGGCAGGTTGTGGAGATGGACGGCCAGGGGCGCCTGTTGCTGCCGCAGTTGCTGCGGGAAGAAGCGGGGCTGAAGGGCGATGTGGCCGTGCTGGGGTACTTGAATCACCTGGAAGTGCAGGGTATGGAAGCTGTCCGCAAGGAAGTGGAAGAACCCTTTACGGCCGATGACGAGAAGAACCTCGACGACTTGGGCATTTAACGGTGGAAGAGTCAGGGGACAGCGCCCCCAGGGGCGCGCATGGTCGGCAAGCGGGTCATGTCCCGGTTCTTTTAAAGGAAGCGATCGATTTTCTGGCGGTAAGGCCTGGCGGGCTCTATGTGGACGCCACGGTTGGCTTGGGCGGGCACTCGTACGAAGTCGCAAGACGCCTCGGCCGACTGGGTCGTTTGATTGGGCTCGATAAGGACCCGGCAGCGCTGGAGCGGGCACAAGAACGGCTCGCTCAATTGGGTGACGAGGCGCCGAGCATCACGCTGGTGCACGACTCGTTTGCCGCGCTGGCCGAGCATGCCGGCGAGAACGAAGCCGACGGCGTGCTGGCGGACCTGGGCGTGAGCTCGTTGCAGTTCGACGAGCCGTCGCGCGGGTTCAGTTTCCGGGCGGAAGGGCCGCTCGACATGCGGATGAATCCGCAGGCCGGGCAGACCGCTGAACAAGTGGTAAACCAGCTCAGCGAGCGCGAGCTTGCCGATCTGATTTACGAATTCGGTGAGGAAAGGAGGTCGCGGAGAATCGCCAGAGCCATTTGTCGGGCGCGGCCGATACGCAGCACGCAACATCTTGCTGAAGTGGTATCGGCCGCGGCCCGGCCAATGAAACCTGGAATTCATCCGGCGACGCAGACCTTTCAGGCTCTCCGAATTTACGTGAACCAGGAGCTGGACGACCTGCGGAAGCTGCTCCGGGCGGCGCCGCGGGTGCTCAAGCCGGGCGGAAGGCTGGTGGTCATCAGCTTCCACTCGCTGGAGGACCGGATTGTGAAAGACGCGATCCGCGACGGCGTACGCGACGGGACCTACTCGGTGCTGACCAAAAAGCCGGTCACCGCCGGGGAAGACGAGGTCCAGCGGAACCCGCGGTCGCGCAGTGCGAAGTTGAGGGCGGCCGAGCGGTTGTGAATAAGTCTGTGGATTTTGTGCAAAACATCGTGACACGATAGAAATCGTGCGATGGTTCTTTGAGAAGATTCCGGGACGGCATCGCCTCTCTGACTAGGGCGAATGAGATGTTCCACCATGAACCTTCCTTTCGATGCCGTCCCGGAAGGGCCCTGGTGGATGGAGGTAACTATGTACAGCGGTCACTTGATGGACGAACTCATGCAGATGGTGACGCGGGCGGAGAGCCATGCGCAGCAACTGAAGGCGGCGACGGAAGCAGAGCCGGACCCCGGCACCTACTTCGTTCCGCGCTTCGCCTATGAAAGAACAAACCAGCCGGTACACGCGGGAGTGGCGTAATGGCAGCGGGCGCTCTGGTGGCGCAATACCAACCCGTGGGTCCCAGCCGCCGTCATACGTGGAGCGGAACGCCCGAGGTGTATTTCACCCAAGCCATCGACAACTCGCGCCTGGTGAAGGTCGCCGACGTGAAGCGGCGCCGCGAGATGGCGCATTTCGCCATTGCGCTGCTGGTCCTGTTCGCCTTCGTCATGCTGTACGCGTGGCAACATTTCAGCGCGATTGAGTACGGTTACAAGATCGAAGCTGCGAAGACGCAGCGCGAGGCGCTGTCGGAGGGCAACCGCGAGTTGCGGCTCGAGGTGGCCTCGCTGCGCGATCCGGAGCGGATTGACGCGCTGGCACGCCGCATGGGTCTGGAGACGCCGCAGGTCGGGCAGGTGGTGCGCATGGACCCGAGCGAGCGCGACCTGGGCGGGCCGGTGATGGCGCGCGCCTCCGACGTGGCCGTGATTTCGACTCCGTAGTTGAGGAGTCAACCTCAGGCGGCGGCTCAACGAGTACGCCCCGGAAAGCGCAAAAACAGGCCTTTTCCGGGGACCCCGTGGCGGCCGCCGTTTGTCGTCTTAGCTGACCGGCGCCCGCGGGCGCCAGGAAAGCCGGTGAGTACAAGTGGCCGGTAATTGCTCGCCCAATTCAAGCAGGCGTCTTTATTATCTCGGCGTCTTTTTTCTTTTCTGGCTGCTGGCCATCGGCTTTCGCCTGGTTCAATTGCAGGTATTCCACTACGGCGACTGGATGCAGCGCGCGTCCCGGCAGCAACAGCGCAGCATCGAAGTCTCGCCGCGGCGCGGGATTATTTACGACCGCAACGGGCACGAGCTGGCGATGTCCATCAACGTGGACTCGGTGTTCGCCGTGCCCAGCGAGATTCCCGACCCGGAAAACACCGCCTCGCTCATCGGCCGCGTGCTGCACATGCCGGCGGCGGAAATCGCGGCCAAAATCAAGGGCTCGCATAACTTCACGTGGATCACGCGCAAGGTGGATGGCGAGGAGGGCCAGCGGCTGCGCGCCATGAACCTGCGCGGCATCTACTTCGAAAAAGAGCCGAAGCGTTTTTATCCCAAGCGCGAGTTGGCGGCGCAAACGCTTGGGTATGTGGGAGTGGATGATGAAGGTTTGGGCGGCATCGAGCACGCCTTTGACGAGGAGTTGCGCGGCAAGCCGGGGCGGATGCAGATCATCATGGATGCCCGCCGGAAGTGGTTCGGACGCGTGGAGAAGAACCCCGACCCGGGGCAGAACGTCGTCCTGACCATCGACGAGAAGATACAGTACATCGCGGAGCGCGAGCTCGAACTGGCGATGCAGCAGACGCAGTCGGAGGCGGGGACGGTGGTCGTGCAGAACCCGCACAGCGGCGAGATCCTGGCGCTGGCCAGCCGGCCGACATTCAATCCGAACATCTTCAAGGACGTCCCGGCGCAGGCGCTGAAGAACCGCGCGGTCACCGACATTTACGAACCGGGATCGGTGTTCAAGATCGTGACCTACTCGGCGGCGCTGGAAGAGCAGTTGATCAAACCCGAGGACCCGATCGACTGCCAGGGTGGGGTGATCACGATCGGCGGCATGCGGATCCACGACCTGCACAAGCTGGGCGTGATTCCGGTGGCGGACGCGCTGGCGCACTCCAGCGATGTGGCGGCGGTGAAGGTCGGTATGCGGCTGGGCAATGAGCGCTTCTACAGCTACATCCACAATTACGGCTTCGGCCAGCAGACCGGGATCGAGCTGCCGGGCGAAACACGCGGCATGGCGAAACCGGCGAGCCGCTGGTCGAAGGTGTCGATCGGCGCGATTTCGATCGGGCAGGAAGTGGGCGTCACGCCGCTGCAACTGGTCTCGATGGTTTCGACGATTGCCAACGACGGAATCTATACGCCGCCGCGCATCGTGGCCGGTGTCTTGCCGCCGCGCAGTACGCCGCAGACGGTCACCTTCCGACCGCCGCAACAACGGCGCGTACTCTCGACCCTTACCGCCGCGCAGATGAAGAAAATGCTGGAAGGCGTGGTGCTGTTCGGGACGGCGCGCCGGGCGATCCTGGATGGGTACACGTCCGCCGGGAAGACGGGCACGGGACAGAAGGTGGACCCGAACACCGGCACCTATTCGAAGACAAAGTACGTGGCGACGTTTGCGGGATTTGCGCCGGTCAATAATCCGGCGGTGACGATCGTGGTGATCCTCGATTCGGCGAAGGGACTGCACCAGGGCGGACAGATTTCCGCTCCGGTGTTTACCCGCATCACGCAGCAGGTGCTGGCTTACATGAACGTGCCGCACGACGCGCCGCTGAATCCAAAGCGGCTGCAGATCCGGGCGGCGGTACGCGATGAAGAATTGAACGAAGAATCGCCGGACCGGGTAGGCGGCGGATGGGAAGTAGCGCAGGAGAAGGCGCCGGAAACTCCGGCGAAGCAGCCGCCGATGATTGCTCCCGCAGCGGGCGCGAAGCTGGTAAACGCGTCGCTGAGCACTGACAAAGCCAACGCTGCGAAACCTCCGGCGCCAGAACCGGCAACGGCTCAGACTGCGGCTACTCCGGAAAAGCAGGTGGCGGGCACGGTGGTGCTCGATGTGGGAGGCGGAACCACGGTGCCGTCGTTTGTCGGCAAGACGCTGCGCGCGGCGATCGAGACGGCCCAGGATGCGGGAATCGAACTGCAAGCGGTGGGCAGCGGCGTGGCCCGAGACCAATCGCCGGCGGCAGGGATCCGCGTAGCGGGCGGGGCGCGTGTGGTGGTGCGCTTCTCGAGGTAATAGAAACTCAGGGCAGGCTACTGGCTGCTTTTACCTACCCCCGTATAATCCAATTTGACCATGCGCTTTCAGCAGCTTCTTGACGGCGTCGAATACCTCTCCCAGAGCGGAGAGGCGGAAGTCACTGGCGTTGACTACGACTCGCGCCGCGTGCAGCCCGGGTACTGCTTCGTCGCCATGAAGGGCGAGAGCACCGACGGCAACGGTTACATCGACACGGCGATCGAGAAGGGAGCGGTGGCGGTGGTCAGCGACAGCGCCCAGCAAACGCCGCGGCCGAACGTGGCGTGGGCGCAGGTGGGTCACGGGCGGCGCGCACTGGCCCGGGTGAGTGCGAACTTCTACAAGCGTCCGGCGGAGCGGCTGGTGAATAGCGGCATCACCGGGACCAACGGCAAGACCACGACGTCGTTCCTGATGGAGGCGATGCTGCACGCGGCGAAAAGGAAAACGGCGCTGATCGGGACGGTCGAGTATCACGTCGCGGGACGCATTAAGCCGGCGCCGCACACCACGCCGGAGGCGCTGGAGATCAACCAGATCCTCGCCTCAGCCCTGCGCGCTGGGGCGACTGAGTCGGTGATGGAAGTTTCGTCGCACGCGCTGGCGCAGGAACGGGTGTACGGCATTCCATTCGACGTCGCGGTTTTCACCAACCTGACGCGCGACCACCTCGACTACCACAAGAATCTTGAAGACTACTTCCGCGCCAAGCGCATGCTGTTCGAAGGCGTGGGGACGTTTCCGCCGCGCGTCGCGGTCATGAATACCGACGACGAGCACGGGCGCGAGCTGGCGACGCTTAGCAAGTCGCGGTCGGAGGTGCTGACCTTCGGATGGTCGAGCGGCGACTTCCATACGGAGAAAGCCGACGTCGGAATGAACGGCACGCGCTTCGACCTGGTGACGCCCGACGGCACGGTCCCGTTGTGGTCGCCCCTGATTGGACGCGTGAACGTGTACAACATCACCGCGGCGGCAGCGGCGGCCTTTGCGCGCGGATGCACGCGGGAGCAGATCAGCGCCGGAGTCAAGCGTCTGAAGCGCGTTCCCGGGCGCTTCGAGCGCGTGGACAACGGCCAGCCGTTCACGGTGGTGGTGGACTATGCGCACACCGACGACGCGCTGAAGAACCTGACGAAAGCGGCGCGCGAATTCGTGAGCCAGGCCGGCGCGGGACGGGTGATAACGGTCTTCGGATGCGGCGGCGATCGCGATCGGGCGAAGCGTCCGCTGATGGGAGAGGCCGCGGGCAAGGGCAGCGATTACGTGATTCTCACTTCCGACAATCCGCGCAGCGAAGATCCGCTGGCGATTATCCACGAAGCCAAGGCGGGGCTGGAGAGGACCGGATGTCCGCACGCGATCGAGCCGGACCGGGCCACGGCCATCGCTGATGCCGTGCGCCGTGCCAAGCCGAGCGACATCGTGCTGATCGCCGGCAAGGGTCACGAAAAAATCCAGGTCACGCGCGCTGGCACGCATCCGTTCGACGACGTCGAAGTAGCATGCGCCGCGCTGGCCGCCGCCGGATATGCGAAGCCCGGAGGCGCTGCATGAAGCTGCCGCTGGGACGCGTCGCGGACTTCACTCGCGCCGAGGGCAGCTTCGACCGCGACGAGGTCGCAAGCGGATACTCGATCGATTCGCGCACCCTGCAGCCGGGAGAGTTGTTTTTCTCCGTAAAGGGTGAGCGGTTCGATGGGCACGACTTCGTCGAGGCGGCGCTGGAACGCGGCGCGGTGGGCGCAGTCGTCGCGGACACACAGGCAGCGCGCTACAAGCAGAAGTCACGGCTGCTGGCGGTTCCCGAACCTCTCGAAGCCTTGCAGAGACTGGGGCGGGCGGTGCGGCGGTTGTGGAACAAGCCGCTGCTTGCCGTCACCGGATCCGCAGGAAAAACGACCACCAAGGACTCGATTGCGAAGCTGCTGGAAACGAAGTTTCGGGTGCTGAAGTCGGAAGGGAACCTGAACAACCAATTTGGGCTGCCGTTGCAACTGCTGAAGCTGGAGCCGGAGCACGAACTGGCGGTGGTCGAGCTGGGCATGAACCATGCCGGCGAAATCACGGCGCTGGCCGCGATCGCGCAGCCGGACATTGGCGTGGTGACCAACGTCGCGCCGGTGCACCTCGGATTTTTCGAATCCGTCGCCGACATTGCGCGCGCCAAGTACGAGCTCATCCAGAGCTTGTCGGCGAATGGGACGGCGGTCCTCAATGCCGACGACGAATTCGTGTCGCAATTCGGCCGCGACTTCGCCGGACGCGTGCTGACGTTTGGTATCGATCATTCGGCGGCGGTGACGGCGGAAAACATCAAGGAACTGGGGCTGGAAGGCTCGCATTTCGATGTCGTCACCAACGGTAATCGTGCGCGCGCACGGCTGGGCCTGATTGGGCGGCACAACATTTACAACGCGCTCGCCGCGGTCACGGTGGCCATGGACCGGGGGCTGTCGCTGGAAGAAGCCGCCGCGGCACTGGCGCTGCTGACGCCATCGGACAAGCGCGGCCAGGTGCTGGAAGTTGCGGGAGCAACCGTCATCAACGAGTGCTACAACTCCAACCCGCGCGCTTTGGATTTCGTGGTGGACGCGCTGGCCGGCATGCCGACGAAGGGCCGTCGCATCGTCGTCGCTGGCGAGATGTTAGAGCTTGGGCCGGCAACGGATGAGTTACATCGGCACGCCGGTGAACACATGGCGGAGCGCGGCATCGATGTTGTGGTCGGGGTTCGTGGCGCGGCGCAGCACATCGTGAATTCGGCGAGCGCGCGTGGAACCAGGGCAGAATTCGTCGAAACATCAGAAGCCGCCGGAGAGTGGCTGGCGCGCGAGGTCAAACCCGGAGACCTGGTGCTGCTGAAGGCATCACGCGGGGTGAAGCTGGAGAAGGCGCTGGAAACGTGGAAGAACGTAATCAGTAATCGGTAATCAGTAATCGGCAATTCAGGAAACCCAGCCTTGTGGGGTGCCGGATTACGAATTACGGATTACGAATTACGTGCTGTATCCTTGACGCGAAGTGCGAAATCCGAAGGGAGAGTAATTGCTCTACTGGCTTCTTTTTCAAGTGCTGTTCAGGTACTTCTCTCCCTTTCGCATTTTCCGGTACCTGACCTTCCGCACCGCCTTCGCGTCGCTGACCGCGCTGTTCATGGGCCTGATTGTGGGTCCGGCAATCATTCGACAACTTCGGCAATTCCAGATCGCGCAGTATATCCGCGAAGAGGGGCCCAAGGCGCACCAGAAAAAGGCGGGCACGCCAACCATGGGCGGGCTGCTGATCGTCGTCGCCATCATCGTTCCGACGCTGCTCTGGGCCGACCTGAGTAACACCTATATCTGGCTGGCGGTTTTTGCCACCGTGGCATTCGGCGGAATCGGGTTTGCCGACGATTATTTGAAGGTCGTCAACCGGCGTAACCTGGGGCTGACCGGGCGCAGCAAGCTGATGCTGCAAATCCTGGTAAGCGTGATCGTCGCCGTGGTGCTGATCCTGCTGCAGGCCAAAGGGACCTACTCAACCCACCTCATCGTTCCGTTCTTCAAGAATTTCCGGCCCGACCTGGTAATTACGCCGCTGGCCGGAACCCCTTACCTGTGGCCGATTGCGTTCCTCCCCTTCATCGGATTTGTGGTGCTCGTGATTGTCGGTTCGAGCAACGCGGTGAACCTCACCGACGGACTGGACGGTCTGGCGATCGGCTGCACGGTGATCGCCGCCGGCGCACTGACGGTGCTCACCTACGTCAGCGGGCACGCCACGTTTTCCGACTACCTCGAACTGCAGCGCATGCCGCAGGTCGGAGAACTGACGATCTTCTGCGGCGCGATGGTGGGCGCGGCGATCGGCTTTCTCTGGTACAACGCGCACCCAGCGGAAGTGTTCATGGGCGACGTGGGTTCGCTGGCGCTGGGCGGCGCGATCGGCACCGGCGCCGTGATCATCAAGCAGGAACTTCTGCTGCCCTTCATCGGCGGCGTGTTCGTGATCGAGGCGCTGTCGGTGATCCTGCAGGTGGGGTCGTACAAGCTGCGCAAGAAGCGGATCTTCAGGATGGCGCCGATCCACCATCACTTCGAGCTGCTGGGATGGTCGGAGTCGAAAATCATCGTGCGCTTCTGGATCGCGTCGCTGGTGTTCGCGCTGTTCGCGCTGACCACGCTGAAATTGCGCTAGACGTCGGAATAGGAGGTTGAACGTGGCGGCTCTCGATTACGGTTCACTTCTCCGACAGGCCCGGCCCGAGGTTGTGCGCGATGAGGAGCAGAACGCCGAATACGTACATCGTCTCGAAAAGTTGACAGCCAAGAAGCGAGTAACCACTGGCGAGCGAAAGTTGATTGAGCTGCTTACGCTTCTTGTCGAGGATTTTGAGTCGAGACATTACGCCGTACCTGAAGCGGGACCGCTGGACATCGTAAGGCATCTCATGGAAGCGCACGGGCTCCGCCAGAAGGACCTGGCCGACGTGTTCGGGACCGAGAGTATTGTCTCCGACGTGCTCAATGGAAAGAGAAATCTGACGAAAGAACATATTCGTAAGCTGAGCGGGAGATTCAACGTTTCACCGGCCGTATTCTTCTAACCCTGTCCCGCCTTCTTCGTCGCCAGCGCCTGCACCAGGTCCTTGAATATGCGGCCGCGCTGCTCATAGTTGTCGAACTGGTCGAAGCTGGCGCAGGCGGGCGCCAATACCACCACGTCGCCGGGCTGCGCCGATTCCGCGGCCTTGCGTACCGCGATGTCGATCGTTCCAGCCTTCACGACATCCACCGAACCGCTGATTTCTTCTTCGATTTTCGCGGCCGCGGCGCCAATGGTATAGACGCGCTTGGCTCGTTCGCGCAGCAGAGGAACCAGCGGCGTGTAAGGCGCGCCCTTGTCCTTGCCGCCGAGGATGATGTGGATATTGGCGGGGAATGACTCCAACGCCTTGATGGTCGCATCCACGTTCGTTGCCTTGGAATCGTTGTAGTACTCGACGCCGTTCACCGTCGCGACAAATTCCAACCGGTGCTCGACGGCCTTGAATTCCTTGACCGCATTGCGAATCCGCCCGGGCTCGCAGTGCACGATGCCGCCGATGCACACGGTGGCCAAGACATTCTCCAGGTTGTGCGCGCCCTTGAGCGGGATTTCGTTGACGGGCATGATCTCGTGCTCGCCTTCGGGGTCGCGCAGGTAAATGCGTTCGCCGCGCACGAACCCGCCCTGCTCCACTTCCTTCCGGCGGCTGAACCAGTAAATCCGCGGCTGGATTCCTGCCGCCATCTGCACGCATATCGCGTCGTCGGCATTGAGGACGGCGAAATCGTCGCTCTTCTGGTTTTCGAAAATGCGCTGCTTGGCCGCCGTGTAAGCTTCCATGCTGCCGTGGCGGTCGAGGTGGTCGGGCGAGATGTTGAGCACGGTCGCGATAAACGGACGGAAAGTCTCGATGGTTTCGAGTTGGAAGCTGGAGACTTCCAGAATGTTATAGGTGTTGTCGGTGGATTCGGCGACCAGTGAAATCGCGGGTGTGCCGATATTGCCGCCGACCTGCGACTCCCATCCACCCCGGGCCACGACTTCGCCGGCCAGGCTGGTGGTGGTGGTTTTTCCGTTGGAGCCGGTAATGGCGATGATGTGGCCCTTGAGGAAGCGCGAGGCCAACTCGATCTCGCCGATCACGGGAATTCCCAGCGACAGCGCCTGCTTGAGCGCCTCGGAACTGGCCGGCACGCCCGGGCTGACGACGATCAGGTCCTGCTGGCGAAAAGTACGCTCACCATGCCCGCCGGTCTCAACCGCGATTCCTTTATCGAGCAGCTTGGGAATCTCGCTGCGTAACTGCTCCTCGGCCTTCGCGTCGGAGACGGTGACGCGCGCGCCGCGCTCGTGCAGGAACAACGCCGAAGCCACTCCGGACTTGCCCAGTCCAACGACCAGTACGCGCTTGCCCTTGACGTCGAATGATTCCGCCATAAGATTTCGAAAAAGACAGACGATAGTAATTCATTGGCGGCAGGACAGGAACAAGCACG
>DAISJI010000013.1:0-19567 GCA_036821585.1 Terriglobales bacterium | reverse complement strand
AATGGTGGAGGCGGCGGGAGTTGAACCCGCGTCCGAAGGTGTCACTAGCAGAGAGCCTACATACTTATTCGCATTCCCGCTCCCCGGATGGGGAACCTTCGCCGCTCGCGCTCAGAATGCGACAAGAAACGCGATTGGCTAGTCCTGGATCTCGTTTTCGTGCTCGGACCGCACACGAAAACCAGCCTACAGTGCGACGCCCTTCCACGGCCCGCAGGCAAAGCCGCGGAGGACGGCAACTTAACTAATTAAGCTGCGTATGCCAGTTCAGTATTGGCAATTGTGTTTTTGTAAGCGATTACGGGTGCCTACACCCCGGTATGCCTCTCTGCCGCATCCATCTCCGTCGAAGCCGTGACGCCCCCACATGCAGACACCCCATCGTGCGCAAAACCGGCGCACGCTGGGGACCCCGCAAAAAAGCTGACGCTGCAAATGGAGAGAAGGGCAGGTCGCTTGTCAAAGAGCTACTTCCAATTATCGCAGTAAGTTGTTGGAAGTCAATGTATTAGATGCCCGGCAACAGAGATTGGATGCGATCCCGGGAAGCGGCTTCAACTCCGTACAGCGATGTAACTTAGCGAGGTAAGAGGGACTCTTTCGGCCCGCGGCTGTTCCTGCGCGATTACAATGAACTCCGCTGTCGCGCTAACGGCAGGTATCGACCAGGCTCACACATGGACCCGGAACTCGCAAACAAAGTCATCGGCATCGTCGCATCGGTCAAACAGGTGAGTCCCGACTCCATTCGCGCCGAATCCACTTTCGACGAGCTGGGTATCGACTCCCTGGATCGGATCAACATTCTCTTCGAGCTGGAGAGTGAGTTCGATCTTGATATCCCGGACGACGAGGCACGCTCCATTAAGTCCGTACAGGGCATCATCGAGCGGCTAGCCGGGTACCTGCAGAGCCGAGAGAGCAAGGGAGACTAACCTCCTCGATGCCGCGTGTCGCTATCACCGGGTTGGGGATCATTTGCGGCTTGGGGAAGAACGTCGGTGAGTTCTGGCACAACGCAATCAATGGCCGCTCCGGCATCCAGAAGATCCAGTCAGTCGACACTTCCAAGTTACGTTTTCAAAGCGGCGCCGAGGTACGTGACTACGATCCCGCAAAGCACTTTGACGGCGGACGCCAGGATTTACTCGATCGGTTCGCGCAATTCGCGGTCGTTGCAGCGCGGGAAGCAATTACGGACGCAGGTCTCTCCATTAGCCCTGAGTTGTCTCCGCGAGTCGCGGTCGTAACTGGCTCCTCGGTTGGAGGGCAAACCAGCGAGGACGCGGGCTTCCAGGATTTGTACTTGCGCAGCCGTCCACGTGTGCACCCTCTGACCATCCCGCGAGTCATGATGAATGCCGGCGCCAGCCACATCTGCATGGACCTGGGCATTACCGGCCCGGCGTTGACCACCAGCACGGCGTGTTCTTCCGCAAATCACGCCATAGGACTCGCGTTCTGGATGGTCCGATCGGGCCAGGTGGAGGTCGCGATCGCCGGAGGCAGCGAGGCGCCGTTCAGTTTTGGCTTGCTCAAGGCTTGGGAAGCAATGCGGGTGGTAGCGCCCGAATATTGCCGGCCGTTTTCGAAGGATCGTTCCGGTCTAGTGCTCGGAGAGGGCGGCGCCATGCTGGTGTTGGAATCTCTTGACCGTGCCGTGGGTCGCGGCGCGACGGTTTATGGCGAGGTCGCCGGATTCGGAATGTCTGCGGATGCGCACCACGTCACGCAGCCGACCTCGGCGGGTCCGGCGCAAGCCATGCGGTCGGCGATTTCGGATGCTTCTTTACAAGCTACCGATATCGGATACATCAACGCCCACGGCACGGGAACAATCAGCAACGACGCCACCGAAAGCCGCGCCATCCGGGAAGTCCTGGGAGCACATGCGGACCGGACGCTGGTCAGCTCGACGAAATCAATGCATGGCCACGCCTTGGGAGCTGCGGGAGCGATCGAAGCGGTTGCGACCGTACTGGCATTGCGCGAAGGAGTGATTCCTCCGACGATTCACTTCACCGAGTCCGATCCTGAGTGCAATCTCAACCTGGTCGTAAACCAGGCGCGGCATGCGAGTTTCGATTACGCCCTCTCCAACTCGTTTGCGTTTGGCGGTCTCAACGCGGTCCTGGCTTTTCGCGCTCATCCTTGACGCGAGCTACGCCACCTTGTCCAGCGTGAAGGGGGTACAATTCTCCTTCTTGAAATGGTGACAACGGCGACAGTTTTTGCAACAAATGGCTTGCGGATACATCCAACCCGCGTGCCTTCTGAATCTCTTTACCGGGAGCGCTGTCGATGAAGAGCGAGTGTCTCGCCTTCACCGCTATTCCGCACACTACCAGCCTGTTCCGGGATTATCTCTACAACTTCGAAAGGGTACAACGCTTTTACGCGGTCGATCCGCGCAATCGTGATGCACTGCGCGCGCATGGGTCCGGAATCCGCTATGACGACGAGCGGCGCCGGCTGGTGGCAGACGTTCTGGAGCGCCAGAACCGCGAGTGCGGCGCGTCGGCGCGGACGCTGGAGAATGTGGCCCGGCTGCGGGCGGGAGCGCTGGCGGCGGTATCGGGGCAGCAAGTCGGGCTGTTCGGAGGGCCGCTATATTCGATCCTGAAGGCTGTATCGGCGATTCGCCTGGCGCGTGATTTGAGTGCACCGGGGATGGAATGCGTCCCGGTGTTCTGGTTGGCGACGGAAGACCACGATCTTGCCGAGGTCAACCACGTCACGCTGTTGAACCCGGCTGGCTTACCCGAACGTCTGGAAACGCCGTCGCATGGGGCAAAGGACGCGCCGGTGTCGGAAGTGCGACTGGGAGAGGAAATCGTCGCCGTTGCCGAGCGCGCATGTGGACTGCTGGGCGAGGGTGAGATTGCGGAGTTCGTGCGGGCAACGTATCGGCCGGGAGAAACGTTAGGAACCGCGTTTGGCAAGCTGTTCGCGAAACTCTTCGCCGACTTCGGACTGGTACTGCTGGATCCGTCCGACAAGGCTTTGCACGAGATTGCGAAGCCGGTCTATCGCGCGGCGATCGAGCGCGCGGATAAATTAGACGACGCTTTGATAACGCGAGGCAAAGAGCTGCGGACGGCTGGTTATCACGAGCAAGTGAAGGTCACGCCGGAGACGGCGCTGCTGTTCGAGAAACGCAACGGCGCTCGCACGGTGATCCATCGCAACAACGGCGGATTCAGTGTTGGCCGCGAGCAGGTGACGCGCGAAGAGTTGCTGGCGCGGATCGAGGCGGAACCGCATTGTTTCAGCGCCAATGTCCTGCTGCGGCCCGTGCTGCAGGACTTTCTGTTGCCGACGGTCGGGTACTTCGGCGGTCCGGCGGAAGTGGCCTATTCCGCGCAGGTGGCGGTGGTGTCCGAAGAAGTGCTGGGGCGAACGACACCGGTGTTGCCGCGGTTCAGCGCCACCCTGCTGGATGCGCGCGCGCAGCGGCTGATCAGGAAGTATGGCATCGAGTTGCCGGACTTGTTGGGGGGCCCGGAGGCGGCGCGCGAATTGCTGGCGTCGCGGAATCTGCCGGCGGAATTGCAGGCTCGATTCGAGCAGGGTACGGCGACGGTCTCGGAGGTTGTCGGGGAGTTGCGAAAGTCGCTCGAGAAGCTTGATCCGACGCTGTGCGACGCGGCAGAGCGAGCGCAGCGGAAAATGTTGTACCAACTCGATCGGCTGCGCAAGCGTGCCGCCAACGCGGAACTGCGGAGAAACGATGAGATTGCCCGTCATGCCGAATGGCTGAGCGCGAACTTGTACCCGAGCAAAGGACTGCAGGAGCGCGAAATCGCCGGAGTATCGTTCCTGGCACGGTATGGCAGGGAGCTTCTCGATGGGCTGGTCGAGTGCGCGGGCGGTTGTCCCGACCACCAGATCGTGGAGTTGTAGGAAGCGCACTTTTGCGACGCGCGTAGAATAGCGGTCATGTCGAAGAAGAGCGGCAAGGCGGAGGCGTTCGAAGTCGGGTGCCCGTGCTGTGGCGCGGTGCTGAAGGTCGATTCCGGCATGCACGCGGTCATCTCGCACGTAGCGCCGGTGAAGCCACGAATGTTTGCTGACCTCGAAGGAGCTGCCCAGGCGATGCGTGAGCAGGACACGCGCAAGGAATCGATCTTCCGCCAGTCGGTGGAGGCGGAGAAGCACAAGTCCGAATTGCTGGATAAGAAGTTTCAGGACGCGTTCAAGAAGGCCAAGGAAACCCCCGACACCGGCCCACTGGTGCGCGACATCGATCTCGACTGACGATGGGCGCGCGTCCACTGCTGCTCGGACACCGCGGCGCCCGCCGCGAAGCGCCCGAAAATACCCTGGAAGCATTCGACCTTTGCCTGAAGCACGGCTGCGACGGCTTTGAGTTTGACGTGCGCCTGTGCGCCGACGCGCAGGCCGTGGTCTGCCACGATCCGAAGCTCGGCGGTCGAGAGGTGGCCCGTACTGCGTCCAAGGACCTGAGCGCACCTGGCCTGGAGGACGTCCTCGCTGGGTTTATGTCGCGGGCGTTTCTCGACATCGAGCTGAAAGTGCCAGGTCTTGAGGTGATGCTGGCCGAGTTGCTGCGCCGGCATCCGCCGCGGAGGGGATACTGCGTCTCGTCGTTTCTGCCGCAGGTGGTGGAAGGCCTGTATCGCGCGGACAGCACCATGAAACTGGGACTGATTTGCGGTTCGCGCACGCAACTTGCCGGTTGGACGGGCGTGCCGGTGCAGGCGCTGTTCCTGGAGCGGGGCTTGTGTACCGCGGCAGTGGTGGACGCACAGCACGGCGCCGGAAAACAGGTGTTCGTCTGGACGGTAAACGGCGAAAACGAAATGCGCGCGTTCGCCGGTTTGGGCGTGGATGGGATTATTTCCGATGAGACGGCGCTGCTGGCGAAGACGCTCGCCTCGTTCCCGAAATCCTCAATCTCTTGCTGAATTCTGTGCCCTATTTTGCCACTACAGGATCGGCCTTGGGCGGCGTCTCGGTGGTCTTTGCCTCCTCGTCGGGCTGAGTTTTCTTCAGTCGGCGCAACAGGGAAGTGGGATGGATTCCGAGGATGTGTGCCGCCTGGGTCTTGTTGTTGCCGGTGAGACCCAGCACTTCCTGGATGTAGCGTTCTTCAAGTTCGCGCAGCGTGACGTACTGATGCCCGGTAGGCGAGAGGTCCCAATGCGACTCGGGTTCAGCATATACAGTGGGCGGCTCGGAGTAATCCCGGATCTCCTCGGGAAGCGACCCGGCATCGATATCGCCCTCCGGCGCCAGGATCATGGCGCGTTCCACCACGTTTTTGAGTTCGCGAATGTTTCCCGGCCAGGAATAACGCGTGAGCAACTCGGCGGCGCCGGGAGTGAAGCCGGTAAAACTCTTCTTCATCTCGCGGTTAAAGCGCTCCAGCATGCCGAGGGCGAGGGGAAGAATATCTTCGCGACGATCGCGCAGTGGCGGCAGGTTGATCGGCAGCACGTTGAGGCGGTAGTACAGATCTTCGCGGAAGCGATCGCGCGCGACAGCTTCCTTAAGATCGACGTTGGTGGCGGCGACAATGCGGACGTCCACCTTGATCGACCGCGTGCCGCCCAGGCGCATGAACGTTCCTTCTTCCAGTACCCGCAGAAGCTTGGCCTGCACGTTGGCCGACATGTTGCCGATCTCGTCGAGAAACACGGTTCCGCCGCTGGCGCGTTCGAGCAGGCCCTCCTTACGGCGACGGGCGTCGGTGAAGGCCCCCTGCTCGTAGCCGAACAGCTCGCTTTCCAGCAGCGCATCGGGGAGCGAAGCGCAGTTTAGTTCCAACAGCGGCTGTTGCGCGCGCGGCGAGTTGTAGTGCAGCGCGCGGGCGAGTACTCCCTTGCCACTGCCGCTTTCGCCGAGAATGAGGATGGTGGTGTGCTCGGCTTGCGCGGCCTTTTCGCAAACCTGGAGCAGCTCGCGCATGGCGGGGCTTTCGGTCTTCACCACTCCGAAGTCGTATCGTCCGCGGGCGGACTCCACGGTATCGCGCACGCGCAGGCGCAGCGAGAGAGTCTCCGAAGCGCGCCGAATGGTATTCACCATGTCGGCGATATGGAAGGGTTTGGTCAGATAGTCGTGCGCGCCCAGCTTCATTGCTTCCACCGCGCGATCGACCACGTGGTAGGCGCTCATCATGACGACGATGGTCTGCGGAGCGGTGCGCTTGATCTGGCGCAGGACCTCGATGCCATCGATGCCGGGAAGCACGATGTCCAGCATGGCCAACTCGGGACGTTCGCGGGCGAAGATCTCGAGGGCCTCTTCACCGGTCATCGCCACGAATACCTCGAAGCCTTCGTCGCGCAGCGCGCGAGAGATGGTACGGAGGGTGAGAGCTTCATCGTCGAGTATGAGAATTGAATGCGCCATAAGGTGCCTACACGACTACTTCTTCTTCCTGTTGTACCGCCATGCGTCCTTCCTGCCGTATCGGCAACGTGATACGCACGGTGGTGCCATGGCCGGGAAGGCTATCCACGCGGATGTCGCCGCCGTGACTGCGGACATAGGCGTGGCTGATGCTGAGGCCGAGGCCGGTGCCCTGGCCGCGCTTGGTGGTAAAGAACGGTTCAAAAACGTGCGGCAGGATATCTGCCGGAATGCCGGCGCCCGTGTCGGTGACCGTGAGTTCCAACGCTTCAGCGAACTTGATCTTCTGCGCCGAGATGGTGATCGAGCCGCCTTCCGGCGTGGCCTGCGCCGCGTTGAGGAGGAGATTCATCAGGATTTGCGAGAGCTGGTTCGCGTCGGCGGTGATCGCGGGAAGCTCGGGCGCGATGCGCATCTCCAGACGCAGGCGGCGGAACATCGGCTGATGACGCAGGAAGTTCAACGTTTCGTCCACCAAGCGGCCGAGTTGAATCTTGCCCAGCACCAGCGGTCCGGGACGCGCGTAGTTGATCAGGCCGCGTATGGTGCTGGAAATCCGGCGCGTGCCCTGGATGCACTGTTCGATCTCTTCGCGCTGCTCAGGGTCGGCGGTGTCGTTAAGTTCCAGTTCCAGGTGCGACTGGATGCCCAGCAGCGGATTGTTGATCTCGTGCGCTGCGCCGAGGGCAAGCTGAGCCAGCGCCGCGTATTTTTCATAGGCTGCGAGTTGCGCCTCAAACTGCACCTTCTGGCGTCCAAGTTCACGTTCCTGCTGCAACCGGCGGACAATCTCGTCCTGCGCCAGGTCGCGCTCTTCTTCACGCGTCTTCGCCAACTCGCGCCATCGTGCGACCTCCCGGCGTAAGAAGCGCAATGACTCCACGATGTACTGGCCGGTGGCGAGGGCGACGGTAAGGGCGGCAAAAAGGACGGGCAGAACCCAGTATGCCACGGCCGGAAACCCGGCCCACTCCGTGGGAAGCAGGAGATAAGAAACGCCGAGAATGACCAGCAACAGCACTCCGCCGATCGCAAGCAGGTGCAGGCGCACCTCGACATCTGAGCGCGCCGCGCGGCCTGGGAGTAGGTCCGTCATGTTGTCACAGACTAGTGTGCGCCGTTGCGGGCAAAACGCAGTGATGGGCGGCACGTGAACGAGTGATAAATGCCCGGGTTTTGACGCCAATGCACAGAATCACACAGAAGGAAGGCTGACTTTTCCCTGTGCCTCCGGGTTGGCTTCGAATTACGACATCTTCGTCCCGCACTCTTCGCAGAACTTGGGAGCTTTCTCGTATTCCTTGCCGCAGCCGGAGCATTTCGGTTTGGCGGCGACCATCTTGCCGCCGCACTCGGGACAGAACTTCTTGTCCTCGTCCACGCTGCTGCCGCAGGCCGGACACTTAATCTTTGGGGAGATGGTAGTGCCGCACTCGGTACAGAACTTGCCCTGCACGCGCGCGCCGCACTTCGGGCAGGTGGCGCTGTTCTCGCCGGCGAGGTCGAGGTCCTTGGTGAAGTTGACACTCTTCACGCCCTCCTGGATCTGGCTCACGGTTTCCGCCACTTGTGCGGCGGCGAGTTCGGCCTGCACATCGGGCGCGCAGTTGAAGCACATGCCGCGCTTCACGTTCCAGCAGCTTTCGCAAACCCACTTGGAGCAACGGCGGCACTGGCGGAACATCGGTTTCACTTCGTCCACCGCTTTGCGGAGCGCTTCGTCGTGTCCTTTGCCGCCGACCGCGCGCTGAATCTCGAAGGCGCTGGAGCCGGCGCTGTTGAAGGCGCCGCCGAACAGGTCGCCGGCCGCGCGGAACAAACCGGCCGCAGTACCCATTACCGATGCCTGAAAGTTACTCATCACGCCGTTGTGGCAGCGATCGCACAAGAACTTGAACTGATATCCGCGGTCGGTGGAGAGGTCTTCGTAGTTTTCCGTGAACTGGATTAGCGGCATTCCATGCTCCTGGCCCAGGTTGCTGGCGGTGAGGTGTGATTTTATCGCAAGTCGCTAAAAGGGCCACCGCCGCTTTTTCTGGGTGACGGCCGGCATCTGCGCTTTGGACAGACATTCGGAGCAGAGGGCCGGCTCTTTCAGATCGATCCACTCGACAGCGTGCGAGCCGGCCATGGCGCAGCGGTAGTCTTCACAGTGCCGCAGATCGAGCGTATGGCCGAGTTCGTGGAGAGATTCCTTGAGCAGGCGGCTGTGAAAGAGTTCGCCGTCTGCCGGGAGACCGTAGAACTCCTGGTGCAGGCGATGTGTCGAAACTACGGCAACGCTGCCCCCCATCTGCGCTTCGCCGAAGACATAGGTCAGGATTGGGATGTAGAGGTCGGAGTCGGTGACACCAAGGAGCCGCCAGCATTCCGGACCGGCCAGCGTTTGCAGGCGTGCGAGGATCTCGGTGGAGTGATACTGAAGGCGTTCGGCATGGAAGGCGAAGTCGGTGTTCAGAGGTTCGGCAAGCACGTCCCACGGGACACCGAACTGCTGCGAAAGCGCCGGGCCGAGTTGTTCGACGGTCCGGAGCTGGCAATCACCAACGGGAACGAGCTGCAGCAGCTTCATGCACGATCGTGGGCGGCGACGGGGATGCCGTTCTTGCTCCAGCCGTATTTCTTGAGCTTGTTATGGAGCGTAACGCGGTCGATATCGAGCACCTCGGCCGCGCGCGTCTGGTTGCCGCCGCACTCCTCCAGCACGCGGAGGATATGCATCTTCTCCATATCGTCGAGCGTCTTGCCTTCCGGCTTGTCGTCGTTTCGAGGTTTGAGGATGAAATCCGGCTCGCGCAGTTCGGGCTCCGAGGCGACCACCATCGCGCGCTCCACCGCATTTTCCAACTCGCGCACATTGCCGGGCCACGGATACTGCTGAAGCAGGTACATCGCCGAGGGCGCGACGCGGTTAATGCGCTTGTTCATCTGCTGCGAGAACTTGGCGACGAAGTGGTTGACCAGGAGCGGGATGTCGTCCTTGCGTTCCCGAACCGGCGGCAGCTCGATGCGAAAGACGTTGAGGCGGTAGAAGAGGTCGGGCCGGAAGTGTCCCTCGTCGATCAACTTTTCCAAGTCCTTGTTGGTCGCGGCGACGCATCGGAAATCGACCTTGATCGTCTGGTTTCCGCCCACGCGCACGAATTCCCGCTCCTGGAGCACGCGCAACAGGTCGGTCTGGGTCTTGAGCGAAATGTCGCCGATCTCGTCGAGGAACACGGTGCCGCCCTCGGCCGTTTCGAACTTGCCTTTCTTGCGATACTGCGCGCCCGTGAACGCGCCCTTTTCGTGCCCAAAGAGTTCGCTTTCCAGCAGCGTTTCCGTGAGTGCGCCGCAATGAATCGTGACCATCGGATGGAAGCGACGCGGGCTGTTGGCATGGATGGCACGCGCGACCAGCTCCTTTCCGGTGCCGCTCTCGCCGATGATGAGCACGGTGGCATCGGTGGGCGCGACGGTTTCAATCGCTTCGAAGATCTTCTGCATGGAGCTCGATTGGCCGATGAGCTCCGGGTGCGTCATCTCCGTGACCGTCTCGCGCAGGCGGATATTCTCCTGCTGGACTTGCTTGTGGGAGAGTGCCTTCCCGACCGAGTGTGACAGCTCGTCGGGATCGAGCGGTTTGGTGACGTAGTCGTAGGCGCCATTCTTGAGCGCGGTGACGGCGGTCTCGACCGAGGCGTATCCGGTCATGATGATGACCAGCATTTCGGGATCGATTTCGTGGAAGCGGCGCTGGAGCTCAATTCCGTCGGTGCCGCGCATCTTGATGTCCACCAGCGCCAGGTCCCACTTCGACTCGGCGAGGCGGGAAAGCGCGTCGGTTGCGCCTTCCGCGGTGGCGACTTCGTATCCGTCCTCGCGGAACCACTTGGCCAGCGAGTCGCGCACGCTGAACTCGTCGTCCACGATGAGCAATTTGCCTTTCGGATTCACGTTGTCCTCTTCAGCGGGCGCGCGCTAAAGCTCGCGTCCACACAATCAGTTACGCGGTCGTTGTCGTCGTCGCTTCTTCCACCTTGGCGACGCTCGCATCCACGGACAGAAAGACGTAGAAAGTCGTTCCGCGGCCCGGCTGCGACTCGACTTCGATCTGTCCACCGTGCCGCTCGATGATGGTCTTGCTGATCGCCAGTCCCAGACCCACGCCTTTGCCGGTTTCCTTGGTTGTGAGAAATGGTTCAAACAGGCGCGGGAGCAGCTCGGGCGAAATCCCCATGCCGTCGTCGCGTACCTGCAGTTCAATTTGCCGGCTCTGCGGCAGGGAACGTGTGCGCAGAAGCAGGTTGCCGCCGCGCGGCATGGCGTCCAGCGCGTTCATCACCAGCGCCAGCAGAACTTGTTCCACCTGCGCCGGATCGCAATGCAGCATGGGGACGTCGTCGGCCAGCTCGAGCTGCAACTGCACGCTGCCGATATCGAGCTGGTGCTGCACCAGCCGGACACAGCGGTCCACGATCTGATTGATGTTGCCCCACTCCAGGTTCATGGGCGCGCTGCGGGAGAAGGTGAGCAGGTTTTTCACCAGGTCGCCGCAACGCTTGCTTTCGCCCTCGATCAGGTTCAGGCAATCGGAGATTTCCTTGCGCTTCTCGTCGTCGCCGTTTAACCGCTGGACCCACTTCGAGAGCAGCTTGGCGTAGGTCAGGATGCCGGAGAGCGGGTTGTTGATCTCGTGCGCGACCACCGCGGCCATCTTGCCGATGGAAGCCATCTTCTCGACGTGCACCACGTGGTCGTGCGCACGCTGCAATTCCTTGCTTTTTTCCTCGACGCGATTTTCCAGCGTCCGCGCCCAGGAAGTGATCTCTTCGTGAGCGGCGCGCAACCGCAGACTCATCACGTTGAACGATTCCGCCAGATCGCCGAGTTCGTCACGCGATTCAACCTGGATCTGGTAGCCAAGGTCGCCGTGGGTCAGCTCTTCGGTGCCGCGCTTGAGGGTCTTGATGGGGCGGTCCACGACGCGCATTACGAACACGGCACAGAGCACGCCGATCACGAGTACAGCGAGCACGGTGTAAATAGCCATCTGCCGCGTACTGGCGGCCTGGGCGGCGTCGGCGCGTGCCAGCGACACGTGCGTGTCCAGCACGCCCAGAATCTGCTGGTTCGCCGGATGCGCGTGGCAGGCGGCGTTGGAGCAACGGGGCTCGTTTTCAATCGGTGCGATGACGGCCAGGATGCGGCCGGAGCCGTTGTAACTGAAGATGCGGAAGCGGTCGGGCCGGTTCAGCCGCGCCAGCGGCTGCGCCTGTGCGTGACAGGCGTAGCATTCTTCGGCTTTCTTATCGACGGTGTGGTTGACCTCGGCAGCGTCGCTGGAATAACGGACAGTTCCTTCCTTGTCGTAAATGCGAATGCGCACGATGCCCGGCTCGCTGGCCATGGTGGCGATGTTCTGGTAGAGGGCGTCGCGGTCGTTGCGCATCATGTGGAACGAAGTGCTGCGCTTAATCACGTCGCTGACGCGCTCGGCCGAGAGCAGCGTCGCCGCTTCCAGGTTCTGCCGGTGCAGCCGGATGTTGGCGTAACCGAGGAGCGCGAAGATGATCACCATCACTACCACCAGCAGGGCGATCAGCTTGGCGCTCAGGCTCTGACTCAGCCGGCGCCACGCCGGGACCTTCGCAGAAGATTCGGGCGGTGGCGCGGACTTGGTGTCCCAACCGATCTTGCGGCCGGGACCCTCCGTTTTGTTGTTGTCAGTCGGCATTACTCATTACCGCCTCGCGGACCGGCACCGCCGCCGGTTCCGCCGTGGGCGATTCCTTTTTGTGCTCATCCTCGAAGATGGGCAGGTACTTGGCAGCCAAGCCGAAGATCGCGAAGCCGGCCGCCACCATGGCCGCCGTGACCGCGACTTCCGTCCACTTGGGGAAGTAGCGGAAACCCGGGCTTACCGAGCGTTCCATGCCGGTTACCGCGACGTTGAGACGATTGGTGACGAACCCGAGGAGCGTGATGACCGATGCCAGGTACAGGCCACCTGAGCTCTCGCGCACTCGCCGGAACGACAGCAGGATGATGGGGATAACCAGCGCCAGCGCGATTTCCAGCAGGAACAGGTTGCGTTCATAGCCGGCAACCAGTACCTGTTTCAGCACGCCGCGATGGAGCAGGTCCTCGATGCGGAGCACCGAGTAAACGATGAGCACCACCATCAGCGCGCGGCCGAGGTCCTTAAGGATATGCAACTCCAGTGCACGACCGAAATACTTCGCACTCATCGTGGACTCGAAGATGGTCATTGCCAGTCCGACCGCGACCGCCGAAAGGAAGAAGAAGACGGGCAGCAGTGGTGTGTACCAGAAGGCGTGCAGCTTGGTGGGCACGATCAGGTACACGGTGCCGAGTGACGACTGGTGCAGGGTGGAGAGGATTACGCCGGCGATGACGATCGGAATCAGCGCGGCGCGGATGTACTTGAGCGGTTTCTGCAGGTTGAAACGCTCCAGCACGATGGGCGAGAACTCCAGCGCCAGCACGGTGGTGTAGATCATCACGCACCAGCCGACTTCAAACATCACCGAGTGCGGGTTCCACATGATCAGCGGGTGCCAGATGTTGTACGGACGCCCAAGGTCGACGAGCAGCGCAATGGAAACCAGAGCGTAGCCAAGGAACGCGGTCAGGACCGTGGGCCGGACGATCGGGTGCAGGCGCTTGATATTGAAGATGTGCACTGCGCCGGTGAGCGTGAATCCTCCGGCCGCCAGCATCACGCCGCAGAGGACATCGAAACCGACCCAGATGCCCCATGGAAATTCGTCGCTCAAGTGCGTGGCGGGCCCGAGCCCGTAGACGAAGCGATAGATGGCCGCGTACAGGCCCGCGGCAAGAACGAAGTACAGCACCAGCTTCCAGAAGCTTAACCACTTGATCTCTTTGAGGAAGTTCCTCATTTCCGGCCTCCTTCCTTCTTGTCTTCCGCCTGGGCGACTTCATCGCGCCGATGCGTGATCCACCAAACGCCGCCCAGCAGCGAGCCCCAGAGCGGCACGAAGTCGGGAATGCGCGACTGCACCGCCATGGTCCGGCTCGGCAGCGGGTCGTGCGGCATATCCATGCGGTAGCCGAATTCCTCGAAGGGAACGCTGGAGAGGAGGAGCACCGAGGTGCCCCCAACTTCCTCCAGCCCGTAGATGTGGTCCACATACTTGCCGGGATTGTCTTTCAGGCGCTGCTGGGCTTCGGCGATGAGCTGGTTGCGCTCGCCGAATTTTGTCGCACCGGTCGGACAGATCTCCGCACACGCCGTCTGCTTTCCGGCAAGCACGCGGTCGGAACACATGGTGCACTTCTGTACCTTCGGGTTGACGCTGTTCCATTCGTAGCGCGGCACGCCGAACGGGCAGGCCAGCATGCAGTAGCGGCATCCCATGCAGCGGCTGGCTTCGTAGATCACCGGGCCGGCCGAAGTCTTGCGCAGCGCGGCCACCGGGCAGACGGAAACGCAGGCGGGCTCGTTGCAATTCATGCACAGGCGGCGCATGAACTTGTCTTCCTTGGCGAGCACGACGGTGAACTTGTGGTCGGATTGGCGTTGCTCGGCGGCGATGGCGTCGTTGTAGGGCAGCTTGTTTTTTTCGGCGCACGCCTGCTCGCACTGCTTGCAATCGATGCAGAGGGTGGCGTCGTAAAGAATTCCCTTGCTCATGGTGTCTCCAAGTGGACGCAAAACAGCACCCCGCACGCGCTACAGGTTTGCGTGCCGCCGGCGCTGGATGAATGAAGAGGTATGAAAAGAACGCTTTGCGATAAATAAGGAATTGGCCGGGCCGGATAAAAAGAAATGGGGGAGGGAAGCCCGGTCCAATTCATTACCAGGCGGGTGGCGCCGTGATGCAGCGTCGAATGCCAAGCCAGGCGCCCCGGGCCCGAAAGCCCGGGGTCCATCGCTGATACCCGCTGGTTCCCGTTCAGCCAACTTGCGGCTGAGAGTTTCACAACGACCCCGGTTTGCCGGTGCGGGGCGACTACCGCAACGCACGCGAGATAGCCTGCCCGGTCTTGCCGCCAGCGGCACCGGCCGCGCTGTGCTGAGTGCTTACTTCAGGTCTTTTACGGCCTTGGCTACGTGCTTGGCCTGTTCTTCCGTCAAGCCGTTGATCGCCTTCTTGTGGGGAGCCTTCTTGGCTTCATCGCCCTTGGTCAAAAAGGTCACGATCTGATCTTCGGTGAGCTTGGTGCCCTTCAGGGCCGGACCGATCTTGCCCGCGCCATCAGCGCCATGGCACATAGCGCACTTCGCCTTGTAAACATCGGTGCCCTGTGCCCAGGACAGATTGGGCACAACGATGAATAGCGCTACCGCGATAGCCAGAACCAGAATTGCCAGTCTTGATGCCTTCATGAGTTCGTTCTCCTGATAAATGTCCGGACAGCGGGCGTGCCAACTTGTTGGCGGGGAGGCCGACTGTTTACGGCGTCTTACAGGTGAAATTCTCAACGATCTACGGAAATGGCGCTGTGACGCCGCTCACTTCCATCGGTGAGATTTGCATCACCTTCATCCCAATGAAATCCGTGGTTTGGTGGTGGTTGGCTCCGAAATCAAAGCCAATGTTCAGGTATTCAGCAAGAAACACCTGGGCGCGAATTCGTTGTGGAATTCAGCAGTGATGAAGAATTGAACGGCTATTTCGACGATTCTGGCGTGCCCTGCGTCGAAGCAAGAATTTCCTTCCACAATTCGTCGCGTCCGGCGCCGGTACGGGCGGAAAAGGGCAGGATCCGCTCGGTCTGGAATTGACTGCGGAGAGCGTTGAGGGACTGGGTCAGCTTGTTGCCGGACAGGCGGTCAGCCTTGGTGGCGGTAATCACGAAGTGTCTCTGCGTGCTCTGGAGCCACTCCACGAGCTGTTGGTCGCTTTGCTGCGGTGGAACATTGGCATCGACAAGCACAATGCACAAGGCGAGCGTCGGCCGCCGCTGCAAGTAGGGTTCGATGAACTTGGGCCATTCGGCGGTCAGTTCGCGCGGCAGCTTGGCGTAGCCGTAACCGGGGAGATCGGCAAAGAGCATTTCCGCCCTGGGCTGGCCCGGACGGCGCACTTCGAAGAAATTGATGGTGCGGGTGCGTCCCGGCGTGGAGCTGGTTTTCGCCATCTTCTCGCCCAGCAGGGAATTAATCAGACTGGACTTGCCGACGTTGGAGCGGCCCAGGAAGGCGATCTCCGGCGGCCCCGGAGAGGGGAAGTGCGCGGCGTCGGCCGCCGATTTCAGGAACTGGGCGCGAACCTTCACCGCACTATTTTACAGGGTGGCCGCGCAGTTCGTATCTATTCCTACTCGTATCGCAACGCGATCATGGGGTCCACCCGGGTAGCCCTGCGCGCGGGTATGTAGCTGGCCAGCAGCGCCACTCACTATTTTGTGGTGGTCGCGAAGGCGCTCCGTTCCGACTTCTCCCAGGCGACGTTGCCGCGCAGGTACTGCCACATTCCCCTCAGCCGCCACCACATATTGATCTGGCGGTAGGGAAAGTGTTCCGCCAGGCAATAAAGGAGAAGGCGGCCCACGTCGGTCCAGCGGTGGTAGCGACGGACGGTGATCTCCTCCTGCACCACCGCACCGATCGAGATCAGGGTCGCGAACGCGTAACCGTAGATTGCAAACTGGATAAGAAACGTCTTGCTCAACACGCCCAGAACGGCAGCCAGAATGATGGAGCTGAGTCCCACTATCTCGACCACGGGTGCGGCGAGTTCGAACACCCAGAGATAAGGCAGCATCACGCAACCGAAACGGCCATACCGGGGCCGGAACAGCATGTCGCGGCTAGCCCAGAGAACGTCCAGCAACCCTTTCTGCCAGCGTGCCCTCTGCCGTCCCAGGGCTCGCAAGGTTTGCGGCACTTGCGTCCAGCACGTCGGCTCGGGCACGAAGGGCATGCGGTAGCGCTTGTGCTCCTGAAGGAGAGAGCGGTGCATCCGCACCACCAGGTCGATGTCTTCTCCAATCGCGTTGGTGCGGAACCCGCCGACCCGCATCATCCTTTCCCGGCTGAAAACGCCGAACGCGCCGGAGATGATGGGGAGCATATTGAGCGCGCTCCAGGCTTCGCGGCCGATAAGAAACGCGCGCAGGTACTCGATCACCTGGAGCACTTCGATAGGCCGCTTGGGCAGGCGGATTTCTCGGATCTGGCCGCCCGAGACCATTGATCCGTTCAGCACCCTGACGATGCCGCCGACGGCGATCACTTCCACAGCCGCCGAGAATATTTCGGCGCCAATGCGGACTAACGCGTCCTTTTGCAGCACCGAATCAGCGTCAATCACGGCCACGTAAGGACTGGTCGCGGCATTCAAGCCGGCGTTTGCTGCGTCTGCCTTGGTTCCGCCGGCGGCTTTGTCGAGGACCAGCAGGCGATCATCGAGCGCGCTGGTGTACAGGGCCTGCACCGGCGCCGAAGCGATCTGGGGCACGTAGAGGACGCTGGTCGCCCGCAGCGCGAACTCGGATTTCAGCACCTCGAGGGTTTCGTCTTCTGAGCCGTCGTTGATGACGATGATTTGCAGCGCGGGATAATCAAGGGATAGGAGCGCCGTCACGTTCTCGGTGATATTGGAGGCTTCATCGTGCGCCGGGACGAGGATGCTGATGGGGGGCGTGAAAGGGGAATCGTCCAGCGTCTCCAATCGCAGCGACGACAGGCGCTGACGGTGGCGTGCCGCGGACACGAATGCAGTGATCAGCAGTACGAAATAGAAGAGGTTCGAGATCAGGTAGTAGACAAACAGGACGGAGTTCGACAGATTGAGCAGGGGAATCATGCGACCCAAGCCTCTTTGGTCGTGCGTTCTGCCGCAGGTTCGCCTTCCGGATGTTCTGGCGGCAGCAAGGATGCGCGTGCGCGGTCGAGGGAGCCGATGAGCTGGTCGGAATCCGCCGCCAGGTGCTTCAGTTGTTCGAGCACGGATCGATAGAGTCCACACCGGTCCAACTCCGCCACCACTGCCTGCAGTCCGTAATCGTCGCCCGCTGCCACCACTTCTCTCAGCACGTCCTGAACCAGGTGGGGAGAGCGAATGAGCGCCCAGGCCGCTCGCTGGCGCACCAGCCGGTTGCGGCCGCCCAGGACACGAACCAGCACCGGCAGGGCTCCATGCTCGATAAACGAGCCGAGGGCGACCACGGCACGCAAGCGGACAAACCATTCCTTGTCGGAGGCGAGCTGCGCGAGGGGAGATAAGGCGATCTCCGCCGTCACCCGGCCCAGGCCACGCGCCGCCGAAGCCCGAATCTCCGCCGCCGGATCGCTTACCAGGATGAGCAGCTCGTCACAACTTGCGCTATCGACCACCTCGGACAAAACGCGCGCCAGGAGATCGCGTCGCGTTCCTTGGGCAGTGCGCAGGTAGCGCGTCAGCATTTCCGGCTGGCGGGCGCTGCAACTCAGCAGCGCGTTCTTCAAGACCCCCCACGGCACTTCCATGCGCCCGTCGGTGAACCGCTCGAGCATCGGAAGCGCGGCGGCCGGGTCGGCGATCTTCCCCAGTCCGCGCACCGCCGCCACCCGCGTCTCGACGTCCGCGCTTTCCAGGCCGTCGGACAAAGCCGGCACTGCTTCGGGAGCGCGGGTGCGTCCCAGGATCACCAGCGCCGACCGCTGGCGCCATCCTGCGGCCGTGCGCGCCTCGTGAATGCGGACGTCAAGGACCCCGCTGCGCCGCAGGCAATCCACCAGCAAGGGCAACTCGTCGCGCTTCGCCACCTCGATGCGGTCCAGCAGGATTGCTTCCAGGACTTCGCGGGCGAGTCCGTCGGTGCGGAAGTTTGTGGGTAGCAGTTTTCCCGATACCAGCGCTTCCCAATGTTGCCGGACGTACGCCGCGATGGCGTCGCGCCGGACAAAGTAGCGGGTCCTCATCCAGCGCCGGACAATGATGAAGACCAGCAACAACGCAATTCCGCTCATCGAGACGACAATCGCTCCGAACACGACTCTTGCGGGTGCGAATTGTTCGAGTCCGCTAGAAGCGAATGCCATAATTGATCCCCACGCTCGTCTGCGAGCGTCCCTGCGACCTGTCCTGAAACGCCACGGTCCCACTGATGTCTTGCGTGCGGGTGAGTTGGCAGCGCAGCCCTCCGCTGAAAGTGCGGGCGGAGAAGTGGCCCAGTTCGTCGGCTTTGGCGAAGTTTTCGGTGCCAACGGCGAAGCCGAGATGTGCCTTCAGGCGGCTGGAATACAGCGGGAATGCCAGTCGCGCACTGCCGGAAGGCCGCCACTGGATTTCCGGTACGTGGAATGAACTGCGCGCTGCCGCCAGCGTCAGCGAGAACGTGCAGTCGCGCGGCAGGTAGAACTGGCTCGCACCCGAGATGACCAGCACCTTCGACCCGTTGAACCAGAGCCATTGCTGACCGTAGGCCAGTTCCGCCCCGCGCACGAATCTCTTGCCGGGAACGCGGAAGGCGTGACCAACCTCAAACCCGGCTTCGCGCTTGGGAATCACACTCTCGTCGTGAGCTGCGCCTCCGGACACGCCAATCCAGCTGCGAGTGCCGATCTTCCGGCTGACGCGCGCCGTCACCCGTTGCGCGTCCGCGCCGAAGCGCTGATACGAGGTGGAAGTGAACCCGGTCGTCCACCGCGCGTCCCAATGCGAAGTCAGCGTAATTGACTGTGCGGTTGCGGCATCGGTGTAATTGAATCGGTCGGTGTCGCTGCCCAGCCGCAACTCATGGCGCGGCTCTGGTCGCAGGGAAGCGAGCCCGGTCTTCGCGTCGTTGTCGTTTGGGTCCCGGCGGAGGGTTTCCCGATAGGCGGCGATTGCTTCGCGAGTCCGGTTCAATCGCGCCAGCACTCGGCCGCGCCGAATCAGGACGGCCGGACCGACGGACTGCGAGCGATCGAGCACGGCGAGCGCGTCGGAGAACTTGTTCTGCCAGACAAGCACATCGGCCAGTCCAGTCAGAACGTCAATGTCATTCGGCGCTTTCTCCAGCACAGTGCGATATTCGGCTTCCGACTCCGCGGTGCGTCCGCTCCAGGCCAGCAGGCGCGCATGCCACGCCTGCGCCTCCAGGTCGGCGGGACTTTTGGCAAGCCGTTGTTCCACCTGCGCCATCGCACTTTCGAATTCTCTTCGCTCGGCCAAGGCGCGAACGCCAGCTCGCCAGTCGGCCTCTTGCGCGAAGGACAGGCCCGCCATGAGGGCCAACGGGAAGATCGCGC
>DAISJI010000012.1:16057-19616 GCA_036821585.1 Terriglobales bacterium | reverse complement strand
CAACAAAAAGCCGCGCAGCTTTCGCCACGCGGCCTGAAATCTTTGCGCGCCGGTTACTTCTTATCGGCGGGCGGCTCCGGTTCCTTCATCGAATTCTTGAAGTTGCGGATTCCTTCGCCCATGCCCTTGCCGAGCTCCGAGAGCCGTCCGGGGCCGAAGATGAGCAACGCGATGGCTGCGATGACGAGAATTTCCGGTAGTCCGAGCTTGCCGAGCATGAAGACCCTCCCGCCCAGGCATCCCGCCCGGAAGGAACATTCCTTGAGTTCTGTCTAGATTCTAGGGCAGTGGGCAGGAGGAGTCAAAGAATGGCGCTTGGCTCATGGCACACGGTGCATGGACCGACGCGTGGGCCCCACAATCCATGAGTCCTGCGCCATGCGCAATGCGCCAAAGTTACCGTGGCGCGAACTTCACCGCGACGTCCACCGTGGATTCGACCGCGCGTCCGTCCAGCGTGGCCGGTCGATACTGCCACTGGCTGACGGCATTGCTTGCCGCCTGCCGCAGGATGGCCGCGCCGTCCAGCACGTGAATGTCGGTCACCTTTCCGGCAGGAGAAACCGTGAGCTGGAGCCGCACGTCGCCGTACGTGCCGCTTCGCCGCGCGAGCTCAGGATAGATGGGCGCCACCGTGCGCAACACAGCCGGCAGGCTCGCCGTGGCTTTCTTGACCGCAAGCGATGCCGCGGCAGGTGCGGCCTTAGCGGTTTCTGCTGGCGAGGAATTGGCCGGAGCCGGTGCAATGGCAGCTTCGGCGGCTGATATGGCCGCGCGCGCCACAGCGGGCGTCTCGCCATGACGCCACATGCCGAACGCCGCCGCAGCGATCACCAGCACCGCGACAGTCAGAACTTTCTTGTGGGAAGAACTGGCGGGCCGCGGATAGGCGCTGCTGAAGGCGAACGTCGGCTTCGGCTCCAGGGACTTGGCGGTCTTCAGCGTTCCCCATCGGCGCGGGTCTTCTCCCGGGCAGAGCAGGTCGGGAAGCGGCTGCGGCGGTGGTGGCGCCGTGTCCAATTCGATCAACGACATCGCGGCCATTTGCTGCGCCGGATCGGGTGCCGTGGTCTTTGTCCCGATCGGCGGCGAAAGTCTTGGGACCAATGGCGGATCGGTCGCCAACTTCATCGGCACCGGCTTCTGCTCGATCGCCTTCAGCGTTTCGACGATGTTCTGTGGGGCGGTAGACGTCGCCGGCGCCGGCCGCAAAATCGTCACTACGTTCTCAGCCGGAGCGGCAACTGGCGCAGGCGAAGGCCGGAGCGGCATTCCCGGCGCGATTTTCAGGGGCGCTGCTTCCAGCCGCTTCAGGACGCGCGCGATCTCGTTGCCCATCGTCATCATGATGGCGACGTGCATGCGAGTAAAAGCCTCCGGCGACTGCGCCAACACCACCAATACGCCATAGAAGATTCCGGCATGGTGAATCGGTACGGCGATCAGCGACTGTACGTCCAGCGGGCGCAGCGCCGCATCCATCTTGTCTTCCTCGGAGACGTTATAAGGCTTGCCGAAGCGGGCACACTGGCCGATCGTGCCTTCGCCGATAGGCAACGACGCGCCCACCTCCGGTGCAATACCGGTGCTAGTACGAATGACGAGTTTTTCGCCACGCGGCAGCGCGATGGCGCTGCCGGTTGCGCGCGCGTGTATTTGTGCGCGTTCCGCTAAGTCCAGCAACTCTTCGGCGAGCAGTAACCGGTCCATCGGTAACGGATTTGCCGAATCGTCAACCAACGGCCTGGTGGCCATGGGGGCCTCCTCACGGGAATTCGATGGTTCTTGCCCGGCCCGGCGCCGCGGCGGCAAGGGGGGAGGGCCGCGCAACACACGTATGCATATGTAACGCGAGAACGCGGCCCGCAATACGTCACCGACGTTCAGTTACCTGGAGAAGACTTTGGTAATTGACCCTTAGGTCAGCTCGATCAGGCGCGCCAGGAGCGCGGTGCGGCGGGAAATTTCCGTAGTGACGACAAACTCGTGCCGGGCGTGAGCTCCATCGCCCACCGCGCCCAGGCCGTCGAGGGTGGGAATACCCAGCGCGGCGGTGAAGTTTCCGTCGGACCCGCCGCCCACGGTGACTTCCGTCAATTTCAGGCCGAGCTCGCCGCCCGCCTGCCGCGCCAGCTTGAACAGGGCGGCGACGGCCTTGCTTCTTTCCATCGGCGGACGGTTGACGCCACCGCTGACCTCCAGGTGGCAGCGCCGGTTGAACGGCTTCAGGCTGCGGAATTTCTTTTCCACTCGGGCCGCGTCGGCCAGCTTGGCGATGCGCACGTCCACCTCGCACTCGGCATGTTCGGCGACAACGTTGGTCCGCGTGCCTCCGCGCAGAACGCCCGGATTGACCGTCAGCCCGCGTTTCATCTCGGTGAAGGTTGCGATCCGCACGATCTGCCGGGCCAGCTCGACGATCGCACTCTGTCCTTTTTCCGGCTCCAGGCCCGCGTGCGCCGCCACACCCCTGACGCGCACCGTGTACTCGCCGACGCCCTTGCGGCCCGTCTTCAGCGCGCCCTCCAGTCCAAACGGCGGCTCGCAGACCAGCACTGCGGCCGATTGCTTCGCCAGCCGCTCGGTGATGGCGCGCGATGACGCGCTGCCCACCTCCTCGTCGGTCACCAGCAGCACGCGGACAGGGCGGGGAAGTTCGCCGCGCACTGCGCGCAGCACGTCGATGGCGAACAGCATCTGCGCGATCCCGGTCTTCATGTCGAGCACTCCGGGCCCGCACAACCGCCCGCGCTCTTCCCGCCAAGGCATCCCGGAGAGCGTGCCGACGTCGTACACGGTATCGATGTGTCCGAGCAGCATGACCGGCTGGCCGCCGCGCGCTCCGGCGAAGTCCGCTTGCAGGTGATCGCCAAAACTCGCCGCCCGGTGCAGCTTCAGCTTCGCGCCGCGCTGTTCGAATTCGCGCGCCAGCATGCGTCCGAGCGCGTCCACCGCCGGTTTATTGAAGCTGGGCGACTCCTGTTCGACCAGCCGGCGGACCAACGCAATCATTTTCGGCAGCCGGGATTTTGCCGCCGCCAGCACTCCGTTTCCTGAGTTCTTCGCCATCATGTGTTTATAATGCGTCGGTTCGCCCTATGGACAGCAAACCCGCACCGTTGCAGGAATCCGCAAAAATTACGATGGACATCGTCGAGATCCAGCGCATCCTGCCGCACCGGTTTCCGTTCCTGCTTATCGACCGCGTCATCGAACTCGATCGCAAGCAGCGCATTGTCGCAATCAAGAACGTCACCGTCAACGAACCATTTTTCCAGGGACACTTTCCGGGTTACCCGATCATGCCCGGCGTGCTGATCATCGAGGCGATGGCCCAGGCGGGCGCCGTGCTGTTGCTGCTCGAAGTTCCCGATCGCGAGTCCAAACTCGTGGTATTCACCGGGATCGACGGTGCGAAGTTCCGCCGCCCCGTGGTTCCCGGCGACCAGGTCCGTATCGAGGTCAGCGTGATCACCTGGCGCAGCCGGATCGGACAAATGGCAGGCATCGCCACTGTAGACGGCAAGAAAGTGTGCGAGGCGACTCTGAGCTGCATGCT
>DAISJI010000012.1:0-15957 GCA_036821585.1 Terriglobales bacterium | reverse complement strand
GCATCGCCACTGTAGACGGCAAGAAAGTGTGCGAGGCGACTCTGAGCTGCATGCTCGTGCCCCGCGATGCCGAAGCTGGTGCAACGGACTCATCGGAATAGCTGCTGAAGCTGACATCGTGCTTATTCATTCCACTGCCATCATCGATTCCTCGGCAAAAGTGGCCGCGACCTGTCGCGTCGGCGCCTATTGCGTCATCGGCGCGAACGTCGAAATCGGCGAAGACTGTGAGCTGATGGAGCACGTAGTCATCCACGGCCCCACGCGCATCGGCTCCCACAACCGCATCTTTCCTCACGCCGCCATCGGCATCGAGCCGCAGGACGTCACCTATGCCGGCGAGCCGACGCGGCTGGAGATCGGCGACCACAACCTGGTCCGCGAATTCGTCACCATCAACCGTGGCACGGTCAAAGGCGGCGGCGCCACCCGCATCGGCAATCACGTGTACATGATGGCTTATGCCCACATCGGACACGACTGCCAGGTCGGCGACCACGCCATGCTCGTCAACGGCGCCACGCTCGCCGGACACGTTACGGTGGAGGAGTGGGCCACCATCGGCGCCATGTCGGCCGTGCACCAGTTCTGCCGCGTCGGCACACATGCCTACATCGGCGGCGGGACCATGGCGACGCAGGACGTGCTGCCCTTTTCCAAAACCAGCGCCGCGCGCGAAAACCGCGCCTATGGCCTGAATTCGGTGGGATTGCAGCGCCGCGGCTTCAGCGAAGAGCGCATCCAGAAACTCCAGCGCGCGTTCCGCACCCTGCTTGCCTCGAAACTGAATACCTCGCAAGCAGTGGATAAATTGAAGGCGGACGCCGATGTCGGCGAAGACGTCGCTTTGCTGATTCGGTTTATCGAGACTTCCGAACGCGGAGTAATCAAGTAGCCAGGCTTTCGCTACGTACCGCAAGTTACCCGCGTTACTCCCACGAGTTACACTGATGCTTCCATGCCTGAACGCCTTGGTTTGATTGCCGGTAACGGCCGCTTTCCCCTGCTCGTGCTCGACGCCGCGCGCGCCCGCGGCTGGGACGTGGTGGTGGCGGCGATCAAGGAAGAGACATTACCGGAGATCGAGCAGCGCGGCGCCGCCGCCGTCCACTGGATGTCGCTCGGCGAACTCTCGCGCCTCATCGATACCTTCAAACGGGAGGGCGTGCATAAGGCGGTGATGGCCGGGCAGGTGAAGCACAAGCAGATATTCTCCAGCATCCGGCCCGACTGGCGCCTGGCCAAGCTGCTGCTCTCGCTCTCCACCCGCAATACGGATTCGCTGATTGGCGCCGTCGCCAAGGTTTTGTCCGACGAAGGCATCACGCTGATGGATTCCACCGAACTGCTGGAGCCGCTGCTGGCCCGCGCCGGAGTCCTGACGCAACGCGCGCCAACGGAGCAGGAGCAAAAGGACATCGCGTACGGCCGCCAGGTTGCGCGCGCCCTGGCGCAGTACGATATCGGACAGACCGTCGTCATCGCGGGCGCCGCCTGTGTCGCCGTGGAAGCGATGGAAGGGACCGACGCGACCATCGAACGCGCCGGCAGGTTAATGGAATCCATCGACGGGGTGCCCCACCCTGACCGGGGTTGGAAGGGTGGGGAAGTATCTTCGACCCTCAGCCGTAACCTGACGGTGGTGAAGATCGCCAAGCCGAATCAGGACATGCGCTTCGATGTTCCTGTCGTCGGCGTGGCTACCATTGAGATCATGAAACGCGCGGGCGCCACCTGCCTCGCCATCGACGCCGGACGCTGCCTGCTGATCGACGGCGACGCTGTGACGCATGCGGCGGACGAAGCGAACATCACGATCGTTGCCGGAGACGAACCTCATGCGTGAAGCCGGACGGATTGCCGATCCGTTGCGCCGTTCGCTCCTCAAGCGTGCCCTCGAGCGCCAGGCGAAAGGGACCCAAAAGTAGTGCCACGCTCGTCCACATCCCCGGTGCTGGTGGCGGTCGTTGGCTGCGGCGCCTTCGGACGCAACCACGCCCGCGTTTATCACGAACTCGAACAGAAGGGCGAACCCGTCAAGCTCGTCGGCGTGGTCGATACCAACATGACGCGCGCGGAAACCGTGGCCGCGCAGAACGGCACGCAGGCATTCCCGGGCGTTCGTGAGCTGCTGGAAGCGGGCGAGGTCCACGCCGCATCGGTCGCGGTTCCCACCGTGCACCATTTGGCGGTTGCCCGCGAATTGCTCGCCGGCGGCGTCGACGTGCTCATCGAAAAGCCCATCGCCACCACGCTCGCCGAAGCCGATGAGTTGATCGCGCTCGCCCGCAAGCACAACCGCGTGGCGCAGGTCGGGCACCTGGAGCGCTTCAATCCCGGCGTCCGCGCCGCCGTGCCGCTGGTCACCCAGCCGATGTTTTTCGAGGTCCACCGGCTCAGCGTTTTCTCGCCGCGCGCGCTGGACGTGGACGTGGTGCTCGACCTGATGATTCACGACCTCGACATCGTGCTCTCTTTCGTGAACTCTCCCGTGCGCGAGGTGCGCGCGGTCGGCCTGCCCATCCTCTCCGACAAGGTGGACATCGCCAGCGTGCGCCTGGAGTTCGAAAACGGCTGCGTCGCCAACTTCACCGCCAGTCGCGTGAGCACCGAAAAAGTCCGCAAGCTGCGCTTCTTCCAGCCGCACGAGTACATCTCGATCGACTACTCGCGCCGGGACGTGCTCTCCATTTCGGTGCAGCCGCCCACCGCCAGCCAGCCCGGCCAGGAAGCGCCCGAGATCCGTACTGGGGCGTTTCGCGCCGAGGACATTGCGCGTATGACGAAGAGTACGCCGCCGTTGCCGCCGCAATTCGCGATCGGGAAGCCACCCATCGAGCAGGAAGAGCCGCTCCATGCGGAACTGCGGTCGTTCCTCAGCGCCGTGCGCCGCGTCAATGCGCCCGTGGTCACCTTGGAAGACGGCCGTCGCGCCCTGGCCCTCGCCCTCGACATCCTCACCCAGATCGAACAGCACACCCGGCGCGCCCGGCTGCAGAACCTGCATCAATAATGAAAAAAGCTGTGCTATGGACCGGCGTCGTCGCCCTGGTGTTGCTCGGGTTGGCGATGGTCATCTCGGCGGTGACGATGAACCGGTATTATCCGGTTACCGATGAGCAAATCGTGCAGGAGCACGACCCTAAGCTGCGGCGGATGTTCGAGGAAGAGAAGCGCCGGCGCGAGATGGAAGAGTACAAAATCGAATTCCAGTACGTCACCGTGGCTGCCCTGGAATTCGCGCTGGCTGCGTTTTTGGCGGGGCGTGCCAGGCGCATAGGGGGATGACAATCGCTTTGCGTCCCTTGGTTACTACCCTCCGATTCGTCCGAGGTACTTCTCCTCGATCACCCGCCGGTGGTGCAGTTCGTGTCCGGCGATCACCCACGCCAGCGCACGTGCGGTAATGGCGGCATTATTCGCTGTCCCGGCGCGCATCCACGCTTCTTCAGTAAACCCGGAGAACATCAGGATGTTGGAGCGGCGCACCAGCTCGAACTCCTCGATCTGGGCGCTCCAGCGGACCTTGTCGAAGGCGGCGCCGCGCACGTAGTCGTCCTGCTCGTAGCCGGCGAGCGGCGTTGCGTCGCCGCGTCCGATGCGCAGCGCGCGGTAGGCGAAAATGCGTTCGGTGTCGATCACGTGTCCCAGCACCTCGCGCACGCTCCACTTGCCCGGCTCATAACGCGAGACCGACTCCTCGTTGGAAATGCAATTCAGGAACGCGATCGACTCCCTCAGTTGGCTCTTCAGCGCAGCGAGAACATCGTTGCCGGGGACCAAGTCGATGTAGCGCGAGTAGTAGGAGAGGTATTCCGTGGTTGCGGGACGCGTGGCAGTGCTTGGCATGTGACCTAGATTACAGACATCGCGATGGCGTTCCATTAAATATTCTTTCGATCACTAGCCGGGTCTTATATAGAACGTTATATACATTCCGCACAAACAGAAGTATATTGAGAGGCATCGTTTGGCTGAAGAACATCCCGATTATGCCGATTTGGAATGGGTGGGAAATGCAAAGCACGAACTGCTCGCTTTCCCTGCCGACATCATTCGGAGCTTCGGTCATGCGCTCGACCGGGCCCAGAGAGGCGTCACGCCTCACTTGCAGGTTCGTCCCATGCAGTCGATTGGGCGAGGCGTATTCGAACTTAAAGATGCGGACGAGAGGTCATGGTACCGGGTGGTGTATCTTGCCGTGATCGACAACGTCATTTACGTGTTGCACTGCTTCGAGAAACGTAGCCGGAAGACCGACAGGCGAGACATCGACATCGCAAGAAGCCGGCTCGCGATTGCGAAACGACGCATCCAGGAGCGACGAGACAATGCTGGCGACTAAACGAAAACTGTCCCACGTCACTAAAGGCAGTATTTTCGACGACCGTGATCTGTTCACGCCCGAGGAATCCGCGGTCCTGAAGGTGAAGTCCGCGCTGTTGGACGCCATCCAGCAAGAGGTGGACCGGAAGCGCTATACGCAGGCGCGACTCGGCAAGATTCTGGATGAATACCAGCCCAACGTCAGCAACCTGCTGCGCGGGAAGATCTCGAAGTTCAGTATCGACAAGTTGGTGTATTACGTTTCACGATTGGGCCTGAAGACGAGCATGAATGTGGGGTCTTCAGGCAACAGACAAATGCGGCAAGCGGTGCGCCCGTCAAGGCGGAAGAACGGCGCCGCGGCGGCCTGATTATGCAATCTCACTCATCGCCGCAATCGCCTTCTGCTGCACTTCCACGTCGTCGCCGAATCCCGCCAGCCACTTCACCTCCGGCTCGCGCCGGAACCACGTCAACTGCCGCTTGGCGTAGTTGCGGTGCGACTGCTGCGCCGCCCAGAGCGCCAGTTTCAAGTCAATCTCGCCCCGCAGATACTGCGCCGCCTGCTTGTATCCCAACGACGACAGCGCCCATGCCTTCGGATACTTCTCCATCAGCGCACGCGTCTCCTCCACCAGGCCCGCGTCGAACATGCGCCGGCAACGCTCGTTGATGCGCGTGTACAGCGCGTTGCGTTCGGGATTGAGTCCGACGCGCACAATGCGGAATCCGGTCAGCGCATCGCGCCCCTGCTTCCACAGTTCGCTCATCGGCGCGCGCGATGAAATGCATACTTCCAGCGCGCGAATCACCTTGGGCGTGTCGTTTTCGTGGATACGCGCCGCCGCCTCCGGATCGAGTTTCCGCAGCAGGCGGTGCAGATGCGCTACGCCTTTTTCTTTCTCCCGCCGCCGCAGGCGTTCGCGCAACTCCTCCGACCGCTCCGGCCCCGCGAACAGCCCTTCCAGCAGCGCGCGCAGATACAAGCCGGTCCCGCCCACCACAATCGGCAACCGTTCGCGCCGCTTGATGTCGTTCAGCACTTCGCGGCCGCGGCGGGCGTAATCGCCGGCGGTAATGACGCCCTCGGGATCGACGATGTCGAGCAGGTGGTGCGGTGCGCGGGCGCGTTCTTCCGGAGACGGCTTGGCGGTGCCGATGTTGAACTCGCGATAAACCGCCACCGAATCGCAATTGACGATCTCGCCACCGCAGCGCTCGGCCAGCGCCAGCGACAACGACGTCTTGCCGCTCCCGGTCGGTCCCACGATCGCTACCAGTAGCGGATCGGCCACGCTAGCGCGCGCTCCATGGAATCACGTTTCCCCAGCGCGCCAGAATGACCGCCAATATCACCAGCACGATCACCACGAAGCCAATCGTCTCCGTGCGCGTGATGCTGCGCGGCTTGGATGAGTCTGGCACGCGGCCATTGTAGTAGGCGCAAGGCTCAAGGCGTAAGGCGCAAGGCGCGCCGGATGGTAAACTGCGCCGGCCCGATGTCTCAACCCAGCCAGCGACGCCTCTATCGTTTCGGACTTTACGAAGCTGACGTACGTTCCGGCGAGCTGCGCAAAAACGGCGTCAAGCAGAAGATCCAGGGACAGCCCTTCGAGGTGCTGGTCGCGCTGCTGGAGCGCCCGAACGAAGTCGTCACCCGCGACGAGTTGCGCGAGCGTCTCTGGCCGCAGGACACCTTCGTCGATTTCGATCACAGCCTGAACACCGCGATCAATAAAGTCCGCGACGTGCTCGGCGACACCGCCGCGAACCCGCGTTTCCTGGAGACGCTGCCCAAGCGCGGCTACCGCTTCATTGCCCCAGTGCAAGCGCAGGATGTGGCCGAAAACAAGCCCCCGGCCGATGACGGCAATGAAACCGCCAAAATCGGCGTTATCGACCTGATCGCCGTGGTTGCCCCAGTCCCATCGCCCACAGCAACGGCACCCGCTGCCGGCGCGAACGAACTTCCCCAGGTAAATCGCACTCTCGGACGCACGCTCTTCGCCCTGATCCAGGTCATGTACCTGTCGTTTTACGTGGTGGCGCTGTGGAAACTGAACGAAGGCTTCATCTTGGCGCCCTGGCTCTTGATGGCCATTGTTTTGAGCGCCGTGGTCGGCATTCCCATGCGGCTCTACCTGCTGACCGCCGCTGCCTTCGACTATCGCAAGCTGGGCGCGAGCTTCCGCCGCCTCTGGCCCGCGGTTCTCTTTTTCGACTTGCTGTGGGCGTTATCGCCGTTCCTGCTGGCGCGCCTGCTCGGCTTCGGCTTGGCCTTTGGCGCCTGCGCCGCGCTGCTCTACGTGCCGTTTTCGCAGCGCACGCTCATCCGCATGACGTATTCACAATGAAGAATGAAGAATTAAGAATGAAGAATGACAGCGCGCCGGGTTCCCATTCTTAATTCTTAATTCTTCATTCCCGTGAGACTATTTCCGCGGGCCATCCGTACTTTTACCGGATACAAGGAGGGGCAGCTTGTCTACCAACGCTCGTGTCAGCGGCCGCGTCACGCACAACATGGTGACCACCGCATTTACCATTGACGGCTACGGCATCGTCCGCAATCTGGGCGTGGTGCGCGGCATCACCGTGCGCTCGCGCTCGGTGCTGGGGACCATCGGCGCCGGGCTCCAGACCCTGATTGGCGGCAACATCACCATCCTCACCGAGTTGTGCGAGAAAGCCCGCGGAGAGGCCTTCGAGATCATGCTCCAGCACGCCTCCGAGCTGGGAGCCAACGCCATCATCGGCGCGCGCTACGACGCCACCGAGGTCATGCAGGGCGTCACCGAAGTGCTCGCCTACGGCACCGCCGTCGTCGTCGAACCCAAATAGTTGTAAGTTGAAAGTTGTAAGTTGAAAGTTAAGGACAACGGCCCAGCGAGGGGTGGCGAGACGGTTTTGGTCCCCGCAACTGACAACTGGCAACTGATAACTTATAACTGCTTTGCGTGATATATTCCGCTGCATACAGCCGCGGGGGCTCGCTTGACCATCGACGAAGAAATCAACCTGCTCGAAGAAAACGTTCGCCGTTTGAAGATCGAGTACGACGTGTATTTTGGCGGCGGGTCCAAAAAGCCTCCCTCCGACACCGAGTGGCGCGTCCACAACACGCTCAAGAAGTACACCGAAGGCTCCAAGCTTACCTTCCCCCAGCGCTTCCGCTTCAACACCATCCTCCAGCGCTATTCCAAGTACGCCGATTTATGGCGCCAGAAGATGAAGATCAAGGAAGAGGGCTACCGCCGGCCGCAGGACGCGGTGCTGGGAATTTCGGGCATGCGGCACGAGGAGGAGCACGCCGCCGCCGCCGCCTTGGAGGGCGACGCTTCCGATCAGCCGTTCAAGGTGGCCTGCTCCGACGTTGCCACCGATCACGAGTCGGTGCAAGCGCTCTTCAACGCCATGATGGACGCCCGCAAGAAAGCCGGCCAGGCCGTCGACCCCAACAGCTTCGAATCCTTCAAGAAGTTCGTCGCCGGCAAGACCGACCAGATCCGCAAGGAATACGGCTGCCACTCGGTCGAGTATTCCGTGGAGATGCAGGACGGCCAGGTAAAGCTCAAGGCCAAGGCGAAGATTTAGGCGTACGGCTTACGACATACCCACCAGCTTTCCCTTTCGCTTCAGCAGACACCGGCGAGGTACTTTTCCTTCTCTCTGCATCGGGTAATCTGGCTGCATGACTCACGCGGACCTGGTGGAGTTGGCGGTGAAGTGGCTGCGCGGGCGCTATCGCTGCGGGATCGTGCTCTCCGAGCAGGCATGCTGCACGGGCGAAGTGCCGGACGTCATCGGCTGGAAAGGGCGCTGCCGCTCGGTGGTCGTGGAGTGCAAAGTCACGCGCGCCGACTATCTCGCCGACCGCGGCAAGCCGTGGCGCCAGAACTCCGAAACCGCGGTCGGTTGCGAGCGCTTCTACATGGCGCCCGCCGGGCTGATCGCAGCGGCAGAGTTGCCCGCCGATTGGGGACTGCTCGCGGTGCGCGGACGCAAAGTGGAAATCGCGGTCGCGTCGAGCACCCGCCGCTCGCTGCGCAGCGCCGAAGGCATGATGCACGAGATGAACCTGCTGCTCGCCAGCCTGCGCCGCGTCGAAGTCCGCATCGAGCCGCGGACCATCACCGATTTCCTGAAGTGGGAGAACCGCCTGGCCAAGTACAACGGCGGGACCCTGCCGTCGGGGATAGAAGACCCGAATGACTCTAATGAGTATCTGCGCGTGTGATACCAGGTTGCCGGGCGGACGTTCGCGTCCACGCCAGTCTTCGTCACAATGTTCCACGGGGAACAATTGTGCGGTTCGGTTTACATTCGCCTCGCAACCCGGCTACACTTTTAACAATAATGTCTGAACCAGTATTCAAGCGAATTCTCCTCAAGCTCTCCGGCGAGGCGTTGGCTGCCGGACAGGGCTTCGGCGTCGATCCCATTCGCGTCCACGAAATCGCGGCCGAGATCCAGGATGTCCACTCGCTGGGCGTGCAGATCGCCATCGTCATCGGCGGCGGCAACTTTTTCCGCGGCGTGGCCGAGCAAGCGCGCGAGATGGACCGCGTCACGGCCGACCACATGGGCATGCTGGCCACCATGATCAACGCGCTGGCGCTGCAGGACGCGCTGGAAAAACGCGGTGTGTTCACGCGCGTGATGTCGGCCATCGAGATGCACGAGGTGGCCGAGCCGTACATCCGGCGGCGCGCGTTACGGCACCTGGAGAAGGGGCGCGTGGTGGTCTTCGGGGCGGGCACCGGCAATCCGTTCTTCTCCACCGACAGCGCGGCCTCGCTGCGGGCGGCTGAGATCAAGGCGGACGCCATCCTGAAGGCGACCAAGGTGGACGGTATCTACGACGCCGACCCGGTGATCGTGAAGGACGCCAACCGTTTCGACCAGATCAGCTACATGGACGTGCTGCGCAAGGGCCTGAAGGTGATGGACGCGACCGCCATCAGCCTGTGCAAGGAAAACAACATCCCGATCATCATCTTCAACCTGAACAAGCATGGGAACATCCAGCGCGTGGTGACGGGCGAAAAGGTCGGGTCGCTGATCAGCGCATGACGCAGGTCAGCCTGTTTTACGCGCGCTGGCCGGGCCCTTTGCCGGCCGCGCGAACAGCCGGGGAAGGCTTTCCCACGCAGGTTTAGGAGACTTATGGCGCAATCCGGAATGGCTTCAATTCCCGCACTCAAGGACATTTTTGTCCAGATCAAGACCCGCATGGAAAAGGCGGTGGAGGACTTCCGGAAGGAGATGGCGGGGGTCCGCACCGGGCGCGCCTCCGTGCACATGCTCGACGGCATCCAGGTGGAAGCCTACGGCACGCAGATGAAGCTGAACGAAGTCAGCACCGTGCACACGCCGGAGGCGCAATTGATCACCGTCCAGCCCTTCGACCCGAGCACGCTGGGCGCGATCGAGAAGGCGATCCGTTCCGCCGACCTGGGCCTGAACCCGATGAACGACGGCAAACTGATCCGCGTTCCGGTGCCGGCGCTGACCGAGGACCGCCGCAAGGAAATGGTGAAGCACCTGCACAAGTTCCTCGAGGAGCACCGCACCGCCATCCGCAACATCCGCCGCGACGGCAACGACGGCATCAAGAAGGTGATGAAGGAAAAGAAGATCACCGAGGACGAGGAGCGGCGCGCGCTGGAAGACCTGCAGAAGCTCACCGACGACGAAATCAAGAAGATGGAAGAGCTGAGCAAAGCGAAGGAAAAAGAAGTCATGACCGTTTAGTGCGAAGCGCCGGGTGCATTTGTGATTGAGTGATTGGCGATTTAGCGATTGTGTTTTAAGTCCGTTTTTCAATCACTCAATCACAAATCACTCAATCACCAATTGCGCAGGCGGCTTTCCCAAATCCGTCCTTCACCCAAATTTTTCTGCTCCACGCTCTCCCAACGGGTGCAAAATACCTGCAAGAAAAGCTTCGGGGGTGCGCCTGTGCCACTGGACTTGCAGACAATCTTCGCGCTGCACAGCATGCGGCAGCGGATCCACACCATGGGGGACGACGATCTGCTCTGCGAAACCGAAGAGGAAACCTGTCCGACATGCGGCGGGCTGATGTTCGAGTGCGAGGACGATCCCTTCGCGCTGCTCTGCCCGGACTGCGACCCGGTGCCGCACTAAGTCACCCCGAGCAACGCTATTTCATTTCGCCGGCGGCATGGGAATGAACCTGCCGGCGTTCCTGTTTTGCGCTCGCAATCGCTCCCTCCACCGCCTCCACCAGGTCGCGGCAGCAGGTCTGTTCCATCTCGCAGAAGACTTCGCACCACCAGCGCGAATTCACGTACTCGGCGAGGTGGGCGGGCGAGACCACCGCCTTGGCGGGGAAGCGGCGGTGGAATTCCGGCAGCAGGTCGGTGCGGCGGGTGATTTCTTGGGCGATAGCGCCGGTCAGCATGTGCTGCAGGTGGCGTCCGAGGCCGGAATCGGGATCGGCTTCGGCGGCGACCACGTGACGCACGGCGACGGTCAGGCTGAAACTTTTGGGACGTACTTTTGGTCCGGCGCAGATGTGCTGTAACTGTTCCAGCACGTGGCCGAGGGCCTCGATTTTCCACTCGAGTAGATGGTCGGTCCAGGGGCGCTGCGGTTGCGGCAACTCCCGGGTCTTGCGGGTGGCGTGGGCGGTGGGCATGAAAACCTCCCGAACAGTTGCTAGTTGCCGGTTGTCAGTTGAAACCGTGCCGTCCCTACGGGACTCGGTGACAAAGGAAGCGAATTTTACCCAGGACTTCGTCCTGGGCTACCAGCGTTCGTCCCTTCGGGACTGGTCCCTTACGACGAACAAATTGGAACCGACAATCGTAAATCTGCAACAAACACTTGATAACCGGCAACTTGCAACTGACAACTGACAACTGACAACTGACAACTGACAACTGACAACTGACAACTGATTTTGCCGAACTGTACGCCCGAAGCGTCCCCCGGAATGTGCTTATAATCACATCTACGTATGACAAAGGGTGGGGAACTCAAGGTAGTGCACGCCGCGTGTCCGCACGATTGTCCGGACGCGTGCGGCGTACTCATCACCGTGGATGAGAGCACAGGCAAAGCTGTGAGCCTGCGCGGGGACCCGCAGCATCCGGTAACGCGCGGGTTTCTGTGCGCTAAGGTGGCACAGTACCTGGACCGTGTTTATTCGCCCGACCGCGTGCTCTATCCGATGAAGCGCACCGCGCCCAAAGGTGCAGGCAAGGGCGGTTTCAGCGATTTCGAGCGCATCACCTGGGACGAGGCGCTGGCCACCATCGCGTCGCGCTTCAAGAACATCGTGGACGAGTTCGGCGGCGAGGCGATTCTTCCGTACTCCTATGGCGGGACGCTGGGGGTACTGAATGGCAGCTCGATGGACCACCGCTTCTTTCACCGCCTGGGCGCATCGAGGCTCGACCGCACGATTTGTTCCACGCCAGGCGAGGCGGGTATCCGCAGCGTTTATGGCGCCAAGATCGGCACCGAGCCCGAGCAGTTCGCGCACTCGCGCTACATCATCGCCTGGGGCGCGAATATCCACGGCAATAACGTCCATTTGTGGCCGTTCGTGGAAGAGGCCAAACGCAACGGCGCGAAGCTGGTGGTGATCGATCCGTACAAGACGCGCACGGCGCGGCTGGCTGACTGGCACATTGCCATCCGTCCGGGGACCGACGTGGCGCTTGCGCTCGGCATGATGCACGTCATTATCAACGAGCGGCTCTACGATGCCGACTACGTTGCGCGCACCACGCTCGGCTTCGACAAGCTGAAAGAAAAAGTCCAGGAGTATCCGCCGCAACGAGTGGCCGAATGGAGCGGAATTCCGGCGCCGGACATCGTGCGGCTGGCGCGCGAATATGCGACCACGCGGCCGGCGGCGATCCGTGTGAATTACGGCATCCAGCGCTCCGAAAACGGCGGTTCGGCGATGCGCGCCGTGTGCATGCTGCCGTGCCTGATCGGCGCATGGAAGGAAGTCGGCGGCGGATTGCAGCTTTCGCTCAGCGGCGGCTTCAACCTGAACAAAGAAGCCATCCAGAACGAAGAACTTCAGCCCAAGCCGACGCGCATCGTCAACATGGTCGAACTGGCGAAGGCGCTCACCGAGTTGAGCGGTCCGCCGGTGAAAGCGCTGTTCGTTTACAACTCGAATCCCGCGGCGGTGGTACCCGACCACAATGCCGTGGTGCGCGGGCTGAAGCGCGATGACCTGTTCACTGTCGTGCACGAGCAGTTCCTTACCGACACCTGCGATTACGCCGACATCGTTCTCCCGGCGACCACGTTCTTCGAGCACAAGGACCTACAGGCCGCCTACGGACACTACTTCGTGCAGATGTCGGAGCAGGCGATCGCGCCGCTGGGCGAGTGCCGATCGAACGTCGAAACCTTCCGCGCGCTGGCCAAGGCGATGGGCTTCAACGACGCGGTGTTCGACCAGTCGGTGGACCAGATGATTGACCTGGCGCTCGCGAGCGGTCACCCGCACCTGGCCGGCATCGACCGTGCGCGCCTGGAGAGCGAAGGGCACGTCCGCCTGAATTTGCCGGCGGGAAGCCCGCGCCCGGATAACGAGCCGTATGCGCCTTTCCAGCCGTTCGCGACAGGATTCCAAACGCCGAGTGGCAAAGCGGAGTTCTATAGCGAAGCGCTCGCCGCGCAGGGACTCGATCCGGTCGTGTCGTTCGTGCCGTCGCAGGAATCACGGCACAGCACAGCGCGCAAGTTTCCGCTGGAACTGCTGGCGCGCAAGTGCGACAACTACCTCAACTCCTCGTTCGCGAATTTGCCGGTCATCCAGAAGATGGAAGACCCGAACCGCCTGGAGATCGGCGGTGACGATGCCAAGTCACGCGGCATCGGCGACGGCGATCGCGTGCGTGTATTCAACGAGCGCGGCGAAATATTCCTGACCGCCGCGGTGGACGGCGCAGTTCCCGCCGGAGTGGTTGCGGCGCACCTGAACTGGGCGAAGCTGACGCCCGGCGGCCGCAACATCAACGTGCTGACCTCCGACCGTCTCACCGACATTGGCGGCGGGGCGACGTTCTACTCCGTGCTGGTGGAAGTCGAGCGGGCCTGAGCAGTGAACAACCGCGACATCCAGGCGGCGTGGAAATACCACGACAGCACAAAACATTCCGCGTGGAGCGTCCGCAACAACCCTCACTTTCTCGACTGGGCGAACCGTCCGCTGTCATTCAAGATTTATCCGGAAATCGAGCCGCTCAAGCTGCCTACGGACGTGCCGCAAACGGGCGTGGCGGCCCTGTCGGCGATTTCGCAGGTGGCCGAGCCGGTCGGAGATGCGGCGCCCGGCCTGCGGGACCTGGCGCGCATCCTGTATTTTTCCGCGGGCATCACCAAGAGCCGCGCCTATCCGGGCGGAGAAATATACTTCCGCGCCGCCGCCTGCACGGGCGCTCTGTACGAGATCGAGCTGTATGTGGTCTGTGGCGACCTGCCGGACCTGGAGGCGGGCGTTTATCACTTCGGGCCGGCGGATGTCTCGCTACGGCTTTTGCGCAAGGGAGACTTTCGCGGGAACCTCGTCCAGGCCACGGCCGCCGAAACGGCCGTCGCGCACGCGCCGGCGACGATCGTCTGCACCGGCACGTACTGGCGCAACGCATGGAAGTACCAGGCGCGCACCTACCGCCATTTCGGCTGGGACAACGGCACGCTGCTGGCCAACCTGCTCGCCGTAAGCGCCGCGTCAGGACACGCGGCCGAGGTCGTGCTCGGGTTCACGGATGAAGAAGTAAATCACCTGCTCGATCTTGATACGCGGCGCGAAGTTTCGTTCTGCCTGGCGCCGATTGGACGCGTCTCACAGCCGTCGTTCCCGCCGCCGCGCAAGGTAGAAGCGCTAGGTGCGAAGACGATCGCGCTTTCGCAGCGGGAAGTTGAGTATCCCGCCATGCTCGAGATGCACGACGCGTCGTCGTTGCAAGCGGAAGAGGAGGTGCGTCAGTGGCGCGCGAAGGCGGAGCCCGCCGTCACGGACTCGTCCGGGCAGGAAATCAATCTCCAGCCCATCCCGGAAGGCGAGGAGCCGCACGACACGATCGAGCAGGTCATCCTGCGGCGCGGTTCCACCAGAACGTTCGACAAGACCGCTTCCATCACGTTTCCCCAACTCTCAACCATTCTCGATCGCGCAACGCGCGGAATGCCCGCCGATTTTCTCGCTCCGGATGCCCAGCTCAACGACCTCTACCTGATCGTGAATTCCGTCGAGGGGTTGAAGCCCGGCGCGTACTATTTCCATCGCGAGCGAAAGTCGCTGGAGCTTCTGAAAGAGGGCGAATTTCGCAGCGAGGCTTACCAGCTTGGTCTGGGACAGGAACTGCCGGCCGATGCCTGCGTGGATGTTTTCTTCCTCGCCGACCTCGGCCGCATCCTGGAGCGATACGGCAACCGCGGCTACCGGGCGGTCCAGTTGGAAGCCGGGGCCATCGGGGGCAGGATGTATTTGGCTTCATACGCGCAGCGGCTGGGAGCGACCGGGCTGACTTTCTTCGACGACGACGTGACGCAATTCTTCTTGCCACATGCGGCCGGGAAGAGCGCGATTTTCCTGGTCGCGATCGGGAAGGCGCTGAAGCCAAGCGCTTAGTGGGCTTTCTTCCGCGTTGCGGTACTGAGTTTCTTTTTGGTCGCGGGCTCGGGTTGCGGCGGCTGCAGGCGGCGGATTTCGACCCGGCCGTCGACGCTTGTCACCTCGAGTGACACTTTGCCGGAACCCATGGACGCCTGCAGGTCCTGGTGCGGACGCTGCTCCCATCCGAAGTCGTTGCGTACCTCGCCCCGGTTCGAGTGTGCTCGAATGCGTGCGGACAAGTCGGGGGCCACATAAACCACCAGCGGACCGACGTAGGAGAAGATGGACGTGTCGCGCGGGAGCGCGGTCAGCGTGACGTTCACACCCTTGTAGGAACCTGCCAGCGTGCACTCGCCGGAAACATCGCGCGCGGTGAGGCGGCCTTTGTCAATATCAACATAGAGCTTTCCCGCTGTGCCTTGCACCTCGACATCGCCCTCGGAATTTAGGATCGTGACCTGCGAGTTGCGTGGCAGGGAAATCGTGTAGTCCACGGTTGCGAGATCGGCCCGATCGCCGTGGAGGTTCTGCGAGTCGCGGCAGGGATCGCTGGCAAGGCCGAACCATTCCTTGAATGAATGGCGTGATCCCGCATACCACGACGCGATGCATAAACCGTCCGACTGATTCTGGACCACAACCTCCGCGCTAGCGAGGTTCGCACTGGTGTCGGCTCGCTTAAGGGAGACCACCTTCACGTCAGGCTGATCCCAAGCAGTGACACGTACGTTGCCGAAAATATTGCGGATCCAAATCTGGCCATTTGCGGGTTGAGGATAGGTGCGCTGGATCTCGTCGGTGGAAGTAGATTGAGCTCCGGCGGCGGCAGCGAAGCTGAAGAAAGCAACGACGGTAATCAGGGAGCGGCAAAGCAACCCCATATTGTAGAAGACGCACGCGGGCGCATTTCGATTAACACGGCCAAAGAAGGAAAATTCGCTCAAAACCACCCCTTGCGCCGGAAGTAGAGCAGGACGGCGGCGGTGCTGGCCGACATCAAGGCGACGGCGTACCAG
>DAISJI010000011.1:14714-19623 GCA_036821585.1 Terriglobales bacterium | reverse complement strand
CGCATAATAAAAAACAATCGTTCGTTTTTTATGCCAAAGCTGCGTGAGCCCCAAGTCGAGCGGAACCAGGAAAAGATCGAGGCGGCCGCACTGCGCCTGTTCATCCAGCGCGGCTTCTACGGCACCTCGGTGCGCGACATCGCCAAAGGCGCGGGCGTTTCGCTGGGCAACCTCTACAACTACTACCGGACCAAGGAACAGCTCTTCGCCAGCCTGATTCGCCGCTACGAGGCGAAGATGGCCGGGCTGATGCGCGTGGAGCTCGCGGGTCTGACGGGCACAATCGACGATCCCGACAATTTGCGCAAGCTGGCCGCGGGCGTGCGCCGCATCGTGTACAAGGAGCCGGATTACTGGCGGCTGATGTACATGGACATCACCGAGTTCGGCAACCGCCACTTCGCGTTTGTGTTCCGCGACCTGTCCCGCCGGTTGCAGCACCTGCTCGACCAACCGATCCGAGTCCAAAGCGGCTCCGGTTCACGAGTGAAGCCGAAGGTGGCATTTACCGCAATTTATCTGCAATTTTTCACATATTTTCTCGTAGAGAAGCTGTTCGGTGGCAAGAACCACCTTGGGGTCCCGGAAGAGGAAGCGATCGAGCAATTAATCGAGATATTCACCAATGGAGTTCATTCCGGCAGCCCGCACAAAGGCTCCCGAAAAAATTCAAACGGCGACGGCACGGCAGTCCGGCAGCGCGCCAAGTCGGCGCGGGCCAAGGGCTGAAAAACGTGCATCAGGAGATGTGGACCATGAAACGCGCGATATTTGCGGTATTTGCAATCCTACTTTGCGTGCTGCTGGCGGTATCGATCGCGGCCGCGCAAACATCGACGACCGGACAGATCGCCGGCACGGTGAAAGACCCCACCGGCGCGGTTGTTCCCAACGCGAAGCTGACGCTGGTCAGCGCTGCCGGCGGGCAGCAGGAAGCCACGGCCGATGCCGAGGGACGGTTCCGCTTCCCGCTGCTGGTCCCCGGCGAGTACACACTGACGGCCGAAGCCGCCGGTTTCCGGACGGCGACCTATCAGGCCATAAAGGTCAACGTCACGGAAACGGCGCAGATTTCCGTGCCGCTGGCGCTGCAATCGGCGACGGAGACGGTCAACATTAGCGCGGAGGCGCCGCTGGTGGATACGGACAATCCGACCACCGGCCGCGTTGTTGCCGAGAGCCAGGTGAAGCAGTTGCCGCTGCCGACGCGCAATTTCCAGCAGTTGCTGACGCTTTCGCCGGGCACGGTGGCGAACCTGTCGAACAACACCGAGCTGGGTCGCGGCGACGTCAACATCTACGTGAACGGGCAGCGCGATACCAGTAACAACGTCGTGATCGACGGCACGATGGTCAACAGCCCGGGAACGAATTCCACGCCGAACATCAGCGTGCCCTCGCCCGACGCGATCCAGGAGTTCATCGTCCAGACCTCGCTCTACGACGCGACGCAGGGCCGCAACTCCGGCGGAAACGTCGCGCTGGTTACGAAGTCGGGCACGTCGAAGTTCCATGGCAGCGCCTTCGAGTTCCTCCGCAACGACGCGCTGAATGCGAACGACTATTTCCTGAACCAGGCCGGTCGCGCGCGTCCGGTGCTGAAGCGCAATCAATTTGGCGGGACCTTCGGCGGACCGATCGTAAAAGATAAGACCTTCTTCTTCGTTTCCTATCAGGGGACGCGCGAGCGCAACGGAGCGTCGCGGACCAATAGCTTGATGAGCCCGAACATGCCGTCGGTGCTGACCGACGCGCGCGCCACGGCCGCCGGTCAGGACGCGATCGCGCAGGCGTTCTTGGGCGCGGCCACCACGTGGGCGAACGTCAACCCGGTGGCGCAGAAGCTGTTGCTGGCGAAGCTGCCCAACGGCCAATGGGCGATCCCGAATGCGGCTGCCGTGGGCGCAACGCCGGCAACCCCGGTGACCACCCCGATCAGCGCCATCTCGCGGTTCACGGAAGACCAGTTCATCGTGAACATCGACCAGAGCATCGGGCAGAAGAACAAGCTGTCGGGCAAATTCTTCTTCTCAGACACGCCGCAGTACCAGGCGAACTTCACCTTCCAGGGAGCGAATGCCTTCCAGGTGCCCGGATTCGGCGGGAATATCGATTTCCACAACCGCGTGCTTTCACTGAACGACACGCACATTTTCACTCCGAACGTGGTCAACCAGTTCCACGCCGGCTACAGCCGCATCAACGGGCCGTCGCAGCCGGAAGAGCCGTTCAAGGCTTCCGATTTCGGCATCACCAACCCGCTGTGCGCGGGCGACTCGCGATTCTGCGGAATGCCGACGGTCGTGGTGGCCGGCCTGTTCACCATCGGTTCCACCTCGCTGGCCGACCAGAAGTCGACCACGCAGACGTTCGAGTTTTCCGATACGGTCTCGTGGACGAAGGGCCGTCACTTCCTGCGTTTTGGAGGCGAGGTTGAGCGCTACCGCATCGACTTCTTCTTCAACTTCTACTCGCGCGGGCAGGTTAATTTCAACACCTTCTCCGATTTCCTGAAGGGCACCAGCATCACGGGCCTGCTGGGAGCGGGCGTTCGTGATCGCGGAATGCGAGTCACCGATCTGGCCACCTTTATCCAGGACGACATCCGCGTGACCAACAACCTCAACTTGAACGTGGGCTTGCGAGTAGGACGGAACGGCGGCATCAGCGAAATCCGCCATCGGCTGGTGAACTTCGATCCGGCGGCGTTCGCGGCGCTGGGACGCAATTGCACTCTGGCTGCTCCATGCGCTCCTCCGAACGGGTTCTTCAGTCCGGACACCATCAATCCAAACGACTGGACGGTGGCGCCTCGTTTCGGCTTCTCGTGGAAACCGGGCTCCAACAACAGCGGCTTCGTGGTCCGAGGCGGCATCGGCGTGTACTTCAACCGCTTCTCGACCCGGTTCGCCAACCAGCAGTTATTCAACTACCCGTATGGCGTGGTCAGCGCGAACATCTTCGGTACGTGGGCGAACCCGTTCCCGGCGGCACTGGCTACCACGCAGTTCCCCATCAACCCGGCGCAGATTCCTTCGCCGGTCATCCTGATTCCGGCGATTCCGCCCTTCCTGCCCAACCCGACTCCGCTTTCGATTTCCGGAATTTACGCGGACAAGAACATGCGGACGCCTTACGTGTACCAGTACAACCTCGGCATCCAGAAAGAGATCGCAAAGGGTTTGTTGGCGGAGTTGGGATACGTCGGCTCCAAGGGGACGAAGCTGTTCACCGTGTATACCTACAACCAGGGCGCGGCCGGAACAGCGCCGTACAACCTGTCCGGCTTCGCCAACGCGAAGGCGCTGACGGCGGGATTCCAAGCGGTGGAGACCAACGGCGTCTCGCACTACGACTCCTTGCAGGCCAGCCTGACCAAGCGGTTCGGCAACGGTCTCCAGTTCCTGGCGGCGTATACGTGGTCGAAGTCGATTGACGACGGATCGGGTGCGGCCACGACCGAGCACGCCGCTCTTCCCGGCGACCAGCAGAACCTGGCGTCGGAACGCGCAGTTTCGGATTTCGACCGCACGCACCGGTTCGTGTTGAGCGGAGTCTACGACCTGCCGAAGTTCTACAAGGGAGATGCAACGATTGGAAAGCGGCTGATCAACGACTGGGAAGTGGCCAGCATCCTGACTCTCCAGACTGGGCTGCCGTTCTCGGTGGTGTGCACTTCGAGCACGACGACGCTGAACTATGCGGATGTGGTGGCGGGCACGTCGCCGCTGGTTTCGGGTTCGGTAGAGTCGCGCCTCAACGGATACTTCAACAGCGCGGCCTTCGCTCCCACCTGCCTCAACGCGGCGCCCTACGGCACTTCGAAACGGAATGCGTACCGTGGGCCCGGCCAGAAGAACGTGGACTTCAGCCTGGTGAAGTTCATCCCCATTGGCGAGAAGGTCAAGGCAGAGTTCCGGGCTGAATTCTTCAACGCCTTCAACATGGTGAACTTCGCGAACCCGATCAGCACCTATACGTCTGGCTCGGCGGCGTCGTACGCAACCTTGGGCCGGATCACGCAACCCTCCACGGGACCGCGCGTCATCCAGTTTGCGGTGAAGTTGAGCTTCTAAGAAAAGTTTCAGTTTCAAGTTTCAGTTTCGGGTGGCTGGAGAGCCGGCCACTCGAAATTGGGACCGCGAGACTGGAGATCTCCATGAAACCATCCGGACTGCATAAGAAAGTCGTGATTGTTACCGGCGCCGCCGCGGGCATCGGGCGGGCAACGGCGATCCGTTTCGCCGAAGAAGGCGCGCGCGTGGCCGGCTGGGACGTGAACGCCGCCGCCGCAGCCAATCTCGTGGAGCAACTGAAAGCCGCGGGCGGCGACGCCCTGTTCCGCGAGGTGAACGTCGCGTCGGCCGATTCGATCGAGCAGGGAGTCCAGGAAGTGCTGGCGCGCTGGGGCCGCATCGATGTGCTGATCAACAACGCCGGGATCGTCCGCGACGCGCAACTGGTGAAAATGAAAGACGGCGCCGTGGCGAGCACGATGTCGGACGAGCTTTTCGATTCCGTAATCAGCGTCAACCTGAAGGGCGTATTTCTGTGTACGCGGGCGGTGGCGCCGCACATGATCTCCGGCGGCGGAGGCGTGATTCTGAACGCGTCGTCGGTGGTCGGGCTCTACGGAAATTTCGGGCAGACGAACTACGTCGCGGCGAAGGCGGGCTTGATCGGCATGACTCGCACATGGGCGCGCGAGCTGGCCAAGTACCATATCCGCGTCAACGCGGTGGCGCCCGGATTCATTGCCACCGAAATGGTGAAGGCCATGCCGCCCAAGGTGCTGGAGCAGATGGCGGCACACACGCCGCTGGGACACATGGGAAGTCCGGAAGATATCGCGGACGCGTACGCGTGGCTTGCGTCCGACCATGCGAAGTTCGTGCACGGGGCGGTGCTG
>DAISJI010000011.1:0-14614 GCA_036821585.1 Terriglobales bacterium | reverse complement strand
TACGCAAATATCATCGCGACCGGGATGTATGTCCCCGAAAAACTGGTGCACAACGACGACCTTCGCAAGCTGCTGGTGCATGTGCCGGACTTCGTGGACAAGATGGAAGCCGGAACGGGCATCCGGCAGCGCTTCCACGCGCCCGACGATTGGGCGACGTCGGACCTGGCGGTGCGCGCGGCGCGCCAGGCGCTGGAGCGGGCCGGACGCAAGCCCGAGGATGTGGACCTGATCATCCTGGGCACCGACTCGCCCGACTACATCACGCCGGCGACCTCCGTGGTCGTGCAGCACAAGCTGGGCGCGAAAAACGCCGGCACCTTCGACGTCGGCTGCGCCTGCGCCTCGTTTCCCACCGGGTTAGCGATCGCTTCCGGCATGATCGCCTCCAATCCGTCGCTCAAGACGATCGTGGTGATCGGCGTGTACCTGATGCACAAGCTCGCCGATCCCAAGGACCCGATGATTTTTTTCTATGGAGACGGCGCGGGCGCGGCAGTCGTCGAGCCGGGAGAGAAGCCGGGCTTTATCACCTCGGCGTTCCAGGCCGACGGCTCCTATCACAGCTTCTGGGGGATTTATGCGGGCGCGACGTTCGAACCGGCGACGTGCGAAGCGGTTAACGCCGGGCGGACGCGGGTGATGATGAACAACCGCTATCCGCCGGAGATCAACGACGAGGGCTGGCCGCGGCTGGCGCTGCGCCTGGGCGAGCAGGGCGGATTCAAGATGAGCGACGTCAACATGTTCATCTTTACCCAGGTGCGCAAGCCGACCATCGAACTGGTGATGCAGAAACTGGGCGTCCCCATGGAGCGCGCGCACACCATCATGGAAGAGTACGGGTACACGGGCTCGGCGTGCGTTGCGATGGCTCTGCACGACGCGCTGGAGAAAAAGAAAATCCGCCCCGGCGACCTGGTGGTGATGATCGGGTCGGGCGTCGGATATAACCAGGCGGGCGTAGCGTTTCGCATGTAGTTGCCAGTTGGTGATGCCTGGCACGTCCTGAACTGGCAACTGACAACTAGCAACTGCTTTTCCATGAAGAAGCTGCTCATTACCGTCGTCGTGCTGCTGCTGGTGGTCGTTCTTGCGGGGGTGCTGACGGTGTACTTCCACCCGATCGCGGTGCTCTCGGCGCTGAAGCGGCGAGCCCTGGTGAAGAGCGGTTTTGCGAAGTCCACGCTTGATTCCGCGGTGGGCGCGCAAACGGTCTTTACTGCCGGTTCCGGACCAACCCTCATCTTCCTGCACGGCGCGGGCGACAATGCGGGCACGTGGGAGAAGGTCGCGCCGGAGTTCACCGGCAATTACCGCGTCGTGGTGGCCGATCTGGCCGGACACGGGGAGAGCGCACCGGCTGCCGGTCCACTGAAATTCGACACTATGCTGGCGGGGCTGGATGCTGTGATCGCGAAGCAGCCAGCGCCGGTCACGCTGGTGGGCAATTCTCTGGGCGCGTGGCTGGCGATGCTCTACGCCATGCAGCATCCCGAGCGGGTGGCGAGAGTGGTTGCGGTGGACGGTGGCCCGTTGCGTGGCGAGCGCGTGGATTTGGCGAAGCTTCCGGCGAATCGCGAAGAAGCGCGCAAGATCTGGGACGCGATTCTCGATCCGGGCAGCCCGCGCATTCCGGACTTCATTCTTGATGATGTCGTTCGCGTGTCGCACACGGGCGCCATCGGGCGCATGGAACCTGCGGATCTGCAAGCGAATGTCGTTGCCGATGAGCGCCTGCGGAGTCTTTCCGTGCCCACCGACTTGATGTGGGGAGAAGCCGACCGCCTGGTTCCGCTCGATTATGCTCAGCGCATGGTAGCGCGGATTCCGGCGGTACGCCTGACCACCATTCCCCGCTGCGGCCACATTCCGCAGGGCGAATGTCCGGCAACGTTTTCCGCCGCGTTGCGCAAGGTGTTGGCCGAGACTGCACCACCGCCGCGTCCAGCCTCAGCGGTGGAAACGGCGGTCGGTAAAGAGAAATGATTGCAGGCGACCTTCTCGGCGAGCGCGCACGGCTCACCCCGGACAAAACCGCGCTCGTCTTTGTTCCCACCGGACGCCGGTACACCTACGCCGAACTGGATGCGGGCTCGTGCGCGATCGCCGCGCAGTGGGTGCAGCTTGGCCTGAAGAAGGGCGAGCGGGTCTGCATCCTGGCGGAGCCGCGGCCGGAATATGTACAGGCGTTTTTCGCCGCGGGGAAGACGGGAATCGTCGTAGTTCCGCTGAATTCGCGGAATACCGCGCGGGAGCTGGCGGAGATTGTGGCTGACTGCGCGCCGTCGGCGATCCTGTATAGCGCGCACTACGAGGAGACGGTGAGAGGGATCCGCGAGCTCTCGCCGATCCCATATGCGATTTCGATGGAAGAACCCGCTGGAGCTGGCAGCTCCAGCGACTGCCGGCTGGAAGCCAGCGCTACCAGCGTAAGCCCGGAAGATCTCTGCTGCCTGCTCTATACCTCGGGCACGACGGGCAAGCCGAAGGGCGTGATGATCCCGCACCGGCAGGTTGTGGCGAATGCGCGCAACACGGCCTTCAATTGGGAACTCCACGATAGCGATATTGCGCCCGTATTCACTCCGCTATACCACGCCGGCGGGCTCTTCGTTTTCCTGGCGCCGCTGTTCAGCATTGGGGGAACGGTTGTGCTGCACCAGAAGTTCGATCCGGCGGAGGTGTGGACGGCGATCGAGCGCGAGCGCAGCACGATTGTTTTCGGCGTGCCAACCATCTTCAAGATGTTGATGGACGCGCCGGAATTCGCGCGCGTGCGGCTGGATTCGGTGCGCTGGATGATCTCCGGGGGCGCGCCGCTGCCACAGTACATCATCAGCGCCTACCAGGAGCGCGGCGTCACCTTCAAGCAGGGATACGGGCTCACCGAAGTGGGCGTGAATTGCTTCACCATGACCGCCGAGGAATCGCGGCGCAAGATCGGTTCCATCGGCAAGCCGATGCTCAATACGGAGGTGCGGCTAGCCGATTCGAAAGGACGCGAGGTGGCGGGGGAGGAAGTTGGCGAACTCTGGTTGCGTGGCCCACACGTGTGCCTGGGCTACTGGAACAACCCACACGCCACTGCCGCCGCGCTCGATTCCGAGGGCTGGTTTCACACCGGCGACCTTGCCCGCCCTGACGCCGAGGGCTTCTTCTATATTGCCGGGCGGCTGAAGGACATGATCATCAGCGGGGGCGTGAACATTTATCCCGCCGAGATCGAGGCCGTGCTGGTGCAGCATCCGGCGGTGGCCGACGCGGCACTGGTCGGCATAACGGACGACAAGTGGGGCGAGGTCGGAATCGCCTTTGTGGTCGCGCGTCCGGAGACTGCCGTCACCGCCTCTGGCTTGTCCGAATTCCTCTCCGCTCGCCTGGCCCGCTACAAGCTGCCGAAAGAAATCGTGTTCCTGTCTGAGTTGCCGCGGACGCCGTATGGCAAGGTGGTGAAGGGCGAATTGCGCGAACGCTGGCAGAAGGCACGTCCGGCTGGCACGCCGTAGGATTATTCCGCATATAATCAGGGTTTGCCTGCACTCGCTTAACCAGTGATGTGTGGGCGCTCGAAACCGGATGACTGCCACACTCGCCCAGCTCGTCGCCGAAACACGCCAGCGTGTCGGACGCCCGAAGTCGACGTCGCAATTGGCGGACCTGGGGCGCAGCGCCGCGCACCATTTGCCACGCGGGTTCCGCGACGCGTTGCGCCGAATGTCGGAGACCGGTCCTGCCGTGATCGCGGAGTTGAAGAAGGCGTCGCCGAGCCGGGGCGTGATTCGCGGTAGTTTTCATCCCTCGGTCCTCGCGGTGGAATTGGCGGAGGCGGGCGCGGCGGCGTTGTCGGTAATCACCGAGGAAGAACATTTCCAGGGATCGCTGGGAAACCTCTCCGAGGCGTCGGCGGCAGCCGATCTGCCGTGCCTGCGCAAAGATTTCTTCGTCAATGAGTACCAGGTGCTGGAGGCGCGGGCGTACAGTGCCGACGCCATTCTGCTGATCGTGGCCGCGCTGAGCGATTCGGAGTTGCGCAGCCTGCGCGAGGCGGCTCAGCGCTATACGCTCGATGTCCTGTGCGAAGTGCACGACGCCGGCGAACTCAAGCGCGCGCTCGACATCGGCTTCGACACCATCGGCGTGAATAATCGTGACCTGCGCACCTTCGAAGTGAAGCTGGAAACGGCGGAGACGCTCGCCCCCATGATTCCTTCCGGCGTGGTGAAGGTTGCGGAGAGCGGAATCCGTGACGGCAGCGACATTCGCCGCCTGCGCGACGCCGGTTACGACGCGTTCCTGATCGGCGAGTCGCTGATGAAAGCGGAACGTCCCGGAGAAGTTCTGAAAGAGTTGCTCGCCGGCGCGAAAGCTCCGAAGGCAATCGCCGGCCTGCAACCCGGAGCCTGATACCTACTTTATGACTTGGGTCAAAATCTGCGGCACCACCAACCTCGCTGACGCCAACGCCGCGGTTGCTGCCGGCGCCGACGCCCTCGGCTTTATTTTCGCCGAGAGTCCGCGCCGGATCACGCCCGCCGAGGCGCGCAAAATAATCGAAAAACTTCCGGCAGCGGTGTCGAAGGTCGGAGTGTTCGTCAACGAAACGCCGGCGCGCATGTGTGCGATCATCGCCGAGGCCGGCCTCACGGCCGTGCAACTCCAGGGCGACGAGACACCCGACATTGCCGACGAGTTGAAGCGCCTGTGCGCGAGCCGCCGAGGACGGTTGCGCATCTTCAAGGCGCTTGGCGTGGCCGCGGGAGTGGAGGGTGTAATCCGCGGATTTACTTCCTCCGCGTCCATCGACGGCGTGCTGCTCGATTCGTTTGCCGCGCGCGCGGCCGGGCAGGTCGAAGGCAAGCACCGGGCCGCACGCGGCGGCACTGGCAAGACTTTCGACTGGAAGCGCGCCGCCGCTTTCGTGCCCGGACTCGCGAAGCGCACGCGCGTGATCATCGCCGGAGGACTCTCGCCGGCGAACGTCAGCGAAGCCATCCACATGCTCAGCCCATGGGGCGTGGATGTGTGCAGCGGCGTCGAGGAATCTCCCGGGCACAAAGACCCTGCTAAAATCCGCGAATTCATGCAGGCTACCCGCGCGGCGAGCGGGCGGCGTTCGAAGAAATAGCAAGCATGGCATCTCCCAGAAAACGCGCGACCGCAGCGGGACGATTCGGTCCCTACGGCGGACGCTACGTGCCTGAGACTCTGGTGGCCGCGCTGGAGGAACTCGAGTCGGCATACGCGAAAGCGCGCCGCGACCGCGCTTTTTTCCGTGAACTGGATTTGCTGTTGAAGTCGTATGCCGGACGTCCGACGCCGCTTTATTTCGCGTCGCGCCTGACGAACCAGCTTGGGGGCGCGCGCCTCTACCTGAAGCGCGAAGACCTGCTCCACACCGGGGCGCACAAGATCAACAACTGCATTGGGCAGGCGCTGCTGGCGCGCAGGATGGGCAAGCAGCGCATCATCGCCGAAACCGGCGCGGGTCAGCATGGCGTCGCCACGGCCACGGTGTGCGCGCTCTTCGGCATGGAGTGCGTGGTGTACATGGGCACCGAGGACATGCGCCGTCAGTCGCTCAACGTCTTCCGCATGCGGCTGCTGGGCGCCGAAGTCAAGGGTGTCAATTCGGGGTCGTGCACGCTCAAGGACGCGATCAACGAAGCGATGCGCGACTGGGTCACCAACGTCCGCGGCACGCATTACCTGCTGGGCAGCGTGCTGGGCGCGCACCCGTATCCGACGATGGTGCGCGATTTTCAGTCCGTGATCGGCCGCGAAGCGCGCGCGCAAATTCACAAGCTCACGGGAAAGCTGCCGAATGCGGTGATCGCGTGCGTGGGCGGCGGATCGAACGCGATCGGAATCTTCCACGAGTTTGTGAAAGACAAGCGGGTGAAGCTGATCGGCGTGGAGGCCGGCGGACGCGGTGTGGCGCTGGGCGAGCACGCGGCTCGCTTCCGCGGCGGCGCTCCCGGCGTGCTGCAAGGGACGTACTCGTACATCCTTCAGGACGAGGCCGGGCAAGTCGCGGCCACGCACTCGGTTTCCGCCGGGCTCGATTACGCGGGCGTCGGTCCGGAGCATGCCTGGCTGCGCGAATCGGGGCGTGCCGAATACGTGTCGGCGACCGATGAAGAGGCTCTGGATGCGTGCGTGACGCTGTCGCGGACCGAGGGAATCATTCCGGCGCTGGAGTCGTCGCACGCGGTGGCGGAGGCGATCAAGCGCGCGCCGAAGATGAAAAAGAGCGAAGTCATGCTCGTCAATGTCTCCGGCCGCGGCGACAAGGACATGGGCATCCTGCAAGAACGGCTGAAGCTGTAACTCGTGAATCCGGAGGACACGTGCAACCGCTGTGCGTGGCGTGGGCGGAAATTCGCTGAATGGCGCTGAACTTCAATACGAAGCCGGGACTGGTCGCGTACCTCACGTGCGGCGACCCGGACTTGCGCACGACGCAGGAGATTGCGCTGGCCGCGATTGATGCGGGTGCGAGCGTGATCGAACTGGGCGTGCCGTTCAGCGACCCGGTCGCGGACGGGCCGGTGATCCAGCGGGCCAGCGAACGGGCGCTGCGCCAGCACACGACTCTCTCGGACGTACTCGATCTTGCCGCGGCAATTCGCAAACAGAGAGCGAATGCGGGGCTGATTGTTTTTTCGTATTTAAATCCGATCCTGAGGTTTGGGCTGGAGCGATTCTGTGCCGCGGCCAGGAAAGCGGGTGTTGACGGCGCGCTGGTGACGGATTTGCCCATCGAGGAAGCGGGCGAATACGTCCGGCTGATGCGGCAGCAGGCGCTTGCCACTGTTTTTCTCGCCGCGCCAACCAGCACCGACGAACGGCTGAAGCGCATTGCGAGCCTCTCCACCGGTTTTGTGTATGCACTATCGCGGACGGGAGTGACCGGCGCGCAGAAAAATCTTACGGGAGACGCGCGCGAACTGGTAACACGGTTGCGGCGTTTCACGAAACTGCCGATCGCGGTGGGCTTCGGCATCTCCACTCCGCAGCAGGTGGCGGAAATAGCGGAATTCGCGGACGCCGCGGTGGTGGGCAGCGCCATCGTGCACCTGGCCGAGAATACCGCTCCGTCCGGTGCGCCGCTGGCGGTGGGAGATTTCGTGAGGAGCCTGAGGCGGAGGGCGCACGGAGCCGCAAACCCGGCGTAACCTGCAACGTAGTTTTGCCATCTCAGGGGATGGCAACCGATGGACAGCATTGCCGATTGGCGAAAGAAGATCGACGAGCTCGATCGCAGGCTGGTGGATCTGATCAACGAGCGTGCACATTGCGCGCAGGAGATCGGCCGGCTCAAGCGCAACACGCGGATGCCGATCTACGAGCCCGACCGCGAGCGCACCATCTTCGAGAACGTGCATCGGATAAACCAGGGCCCGCTGCCGGACCGGGAACTGACGCGCATATTTGAGCGCCTGATCGACGTGATGAGAAAGTTGCAGGAAGACGAAATCCGCGCGGCGAAAAAGACGACCGATGCCGGCGATACGGAAATCGAAACGGGGATTCATGACTAGCAACCAGCGGCCAGGGACCAGCCAGCAATGATCGTTGCCATGCAAGAGGGCGCAAGCGAAGCCCAGATACAAGGCGTGATCGAGCACCTCGTCCGCATGGGATTCGAGGTGCACCGCTCCACCGGCGAGCGCTACACGGTGCTCGGCGCCGTGGGGGCGCGCACGGACTTCGACACGCGCGATATCGAGGTGCTGGACGGCGTCCACGAAGTCCACCGAATCAGTTCGCCCTACAAACTGGTGGGGAGAAATTTCCGTCCGGAGGGCACGGTCGTCAAGCTCCCGCGTGGGGTCAACGTGGGCGGCCCGGACGTGGTCGTCATGGCAGGGCCGTGCTCGGTCGAGTCGCGCGACCAGCTTTTTTCGACCGCCGAGCAGGTCGCGAAGGCGGGCGCGCGCGTGCTGCGCGGTGGAGCGTTCAAGCCGCGCTCGTCGCCGTACTCGTTCCAGGGCATGGGCGAAGACGGGCTCAAGCTGCTGCAGGAGGCGGGCGAGAAGTTCGGCCTGCTGGTGATCAGCGAGGTGATGGAGATTTCACAGATCCCGCTCATGCTGCCCTACGTGGACATCCTCCAGGTGGGCGCGCGCAATATGCAGAACTTCAACCTGCTGCGCGAACTGGGCAAAGTGCGCAAGCCGGTCATGCTCAAGCGCGGCATTGCGGCGACCATCGAGGAGATGTTTCTGTCGGCCGAGTACATCATGGCGGGCGGGAATTACGACATCGTTCTTTGCGAGCGCGGCATCCGTACATTTGAAACCTATACCCGTAACACGATGGACATTTCCGCCATTCCCATCGTGCACAAGCTCTCGCACCTGCCGATGTGCGCCGATCCGTCGCACGGCACGGGACGGCGAGACAAGGTTGCGCCCATGGCCCGCGCCGCGGTTGCCGCAGGCGCGGACGCGATCATCGTCGAGGTCCATCACAATCCCGACAAGGCATTGTCCGACGGCGCGCAGTCGCTCTATCCCGCCCAATTTGACGAACTCATGGACCAACTCCGCATGATCGCGCCCGCGGTCGGAAGGAAAATTGCGTAATTTGCTGACTTGCTGATTTGCCGATTGCAATCAGCAAATCACCCAATCACTAAATCGCAAATGAAGCAGGTCACCATCATCGGCACGGGCCTGATCGGCGGGTCGGTCGCGCTGGCACTCAAACAGCACGCGCTCGCCGAACGCGTCATCGGATGCGACCGTCCGGCCGTCCTGGACGTGGCGCGGCAGCGCGGCGTCATCGACGAAGGCCGCGAAGATCCGCGCCAGTCCTGCGAAGGCAGCGATGTAGTCGTGCTGGCAACACCGGTCGGCGCCATCATCGACCTGATCGAGCGGCTGGGCCCGGTGCTTCCGGCAACAACCTTGCTTACTGACGTGGGCAGCACCAAGGAGAAGATTGTTGAGCGCGCCCGCGCGGTATTCGGCGAGCGCGTGGCGGACCGGTTTCTGCCGGGACATCCGATGGCAGGAAAAGAGGTTGGCGGGATCGAGCATGCCGACGCGGACCTGTTTCGCGCGGCAGTATGGCTGTTCACTCCATTTACGTGGCCGGTGCCCTCCGCCAACGTATGGTGCGGCGCGGTGCGTCAATTCGGCGCGCGCGTGATCGAGATGGAAGCGGCGCGCCACGACCGGCTATGCGCGTGGATCTCGCACCTGCCGCAGTTTCTCTCCACCGCGCTGGCCGCCACGCTGGAAGAAGAGTTCGGAGCGGACCCCGATGTTCACGCCATCGGTGGCCGCGCGCTGAAGGAGATGACGCGGCTGGCGGAGAGTCCCTACTCGATGTGGCGCGATATCGCCCTGACCAATGAGGAGAACCTCCAGCAGGCGCTGCAGAAGACGGAACAACAACTGGCGCGCTTGCGCGAGAACCTGCGCACCCGGGAACTGGCGGAAGAATTCGAGCAGGCGAAGCAATTTCGCTCGCGCAACCGGTAGACGCAAAAACGGGCGCACGCTCGTGCGCCCATGGAGGCGTATTCTATTCGTCTCTCGGGCCAGCTCAGCGGCGTGCAGGCTTGTTGCGCCCCGCATCCTCACCCCACCAACCCATGCGAACTTGTATAGGTGATGGATTCGGAGTGATGATGCCGCGTTACAAAATATTTGCCATGTGACCGGCGGAATCCTGCCCCAGGAGCGGTGTTTGCCATTATTGGAATTCAGGCAGCCGCGCCGTGCTTCGCATGATTCGCCGCCTTGCGGGCGGACGCGCGAAGACAAACCCTCACCTCGAAGGACAGCTTCGAGAGGTGCGTGGCCGGCGAGACGACAGCGTTACGGAACCCAATCCGCGATGAAGACGTTGGTTTCGTGCGGGATTTTGGCGTTGCGGTTGGAGGCGAAGACCAGTTTCTTCCCGTCGGGGCTGAACATGGGGAAGCCGTCGAAGGTCGGGCTGTAGGTGATCTGCTCCAGGTTCTTGCCGTCGAGATCCACTGCAAATAATTCGAAGTTGCCCATTCCGTTGGTGTCGAGAATGTTGGACGCGAAGATGATGCGCTTGCCGTCGGGGAAAAAGTAAGGGCCGAAGTTGGCCGCGCCGTTATTGGTGATCTGGCGCTTCCCGCTGCCGTCGGTTCTCATCACCCACAGCTCAAGTTCGGTCGGGCGGATGAGGTTTTCTTTCAGCAGCCGCTTGTACTCTTCTTTCTCGGCCTCGGTCTTGGGGTGGAAGGCGCGATAGACGATCCACTTGCCGTCGCGCGAGAAGAACGGGCCGCCATCGTAGCCGAGTTCATCGGTCAGTTGCTTCACGTTTTTTCCGTCGGAATCCATGATGTAGATGTCGAGGTCGCCATTGCGGGTGGAGGTGAAGACAATGTGTTTGCCGTCGGTGGAAATCACGGCCTCGGCGTTATATCCCTGGTTGTGGGTGAGGGCCTTCAGGTTGGAACCGTCGGGGTTGGCGACGTAGATGTCGTAGGTCGGATAGACGGCCCAGCGGTATCCCTTACTCCAGTCGGGCGGCGGCGGGCATTCGGGTGAAGCGGCGTGGGTCGAGGAGAAAAGGATGTGCTTGCCGTCGGGGAAAAAGTAGGAGCAGGTGGTGCGGCCCTTGCCGGTGGAGACCAGGTGCGCCCCGGAGCCGTCGGTGTTCATGATGAAAATCTGGTCGCATTTCAGTCCATCACGCTGCGACTGGAAGATGAGTTGACGGCCGTCCGACGAAAAATAGGCCTCGGCGTTTTCGCCGCCGAAGGTGAGCTGGCGGACGTTGCGGAGGTGCTTTTCCTGCGGGGTGCGGGCGTCGGGTGATTGCGCGAAGACGGCGCACGCGAAGGCTATGAGTACGACGATAAGTTTTTTCATGAGAACGGAATAGGGTAGCAAAGGCAGGTGCAAGTTTCACGTTTCAAGTTGCAGTGAGCATGAAGCCGGCCAAACACCGTCAAAAAACAGGTCTGCGCGCAGGCCAGGGAAGGCAGGAAGGGGTCCGACTGCCAAAGGGGATGCCGAGGCTTCGCTGAACGAAAAAGTCAGCGCGACCCTCAGACCCAGGCCGGCATTTCCCGTGTGACATTTCCTTGCGACATTAAGGTCAGTTCGAGCGCACGAAATCGTTGACTTCGCCCGGTTTTGCGATAGTATCCGAAAGCACCCCTGAAGAGCTTGTAGTGATCAGCTGGAAATGGCTGTTGCGGTGGAACCGTACCTAACGAGTTACGGGGCCACCGACGATCCTCCCCCAACGAAATTGAAATACGAATCACCCCGGGAAATGTGTGTTCCGAGTTCCGGGGCAAGAGTACAGGTGTCCGATGCGACTGTTGAGACTCGCGCTGTGTTTGCTGACCATGGCAGCGTTTGCTGCGGCACAATCTACCTCGTCCACCTCCCAGACCACCGGCCAGAGCACGACGCAACAGCCGGGGCAGGCGCCACAGAACCCTTTGGCCGACCAGCCGACGTCGCAACAGCAGGAACAGAAGGCCGACCAGCAGTCGCAGAGTCAGAAGGAGAAGTCGTCGACCTTCGACGCCGGGTCGGCCACCAGCGAGGAGGACCAGCAGTTGGGCGAGATCCGGCTGATGACGCGATACAGCCAGATCGGTGGAGGCCCGCTGGGACGCGTGCGTTCCTTCCATAACGAGGGCAGCAACAACCTGGCGGAGTTCAATTACTTCGTCGACCACCGCATGTCGGGCAGCTCCTACCGTTTCCAGTTTCTGTCGATGTATCGCGGCACCGACGACAACAGCATCGATCCCGAGCGCAACAGCATTCAGAAGGGCTACATCCGGCTTTACAACTCGCGCAACGAGTTCATTTTCGGTGACGCGCTGCTGAATTACTCGCGCCTGACGTTCAACCAGAACATCAAGGGCGTGAGCGTTTCGTCGAAGCTTGGACATGCGTGGAAGTTCTCCGCCGTGGGCGGCGTGTTCATTGACCGCTACGGGTCGTTGTTCAAGGACCAGCCGGCCGGGTGTTTCCCGCCGCCGGGCGGGACCGCGTTGAACGACCCGCAGTGCGGGCGCCCGTTTACGGCGCTGGTTTCCGGCGCGCGGCTGGAGTACGCCTTCGCGCGCGATTCGGCCCTGGGCTTTAACTTTTCGACCAGCGACGATCTGACCTTCACCCGCCGCGACCGGCCTTTCAACGAGTCGCCGAACCCGGCGTCGAACCGCGTCGGCTCGGTGGACTTGAAGTGGCAAAAGGGAATGTTCCGCATGGATACGGAGTTCGCCTATTCGGCCACGAACTTCGACACCCGCGTCGGGACTTGCGTGGCGCCCTGCGATCCGCGGATACCCACGCCCGGCCTGGGCATGCAGGCAGACTGGGGCGGGCGCTTCGACGCGTCGTTCCGGCATCACAAGTGGACTTTCCGCACCTCTTACGTGCGTTACCAGCCGAACTTCGCTTCCATCAACGCGCGCCAGATTTCGGACTTGCAGGACTTCCTGTTCCGCACCTCCTACGACCTGACCGAGTGGTTGACGATTGACGGCACAGTGCGCCGCTCCAACGATGACCTGAGCGGGCAGAAACCGTACGAGCAGACGCTGTGGGGACCGGAAGGACGACTGATGTTCCATGACCTTCCCTTCTATCGCAAAGCGGTGTTCGAGGTGGGATACCGGCACCGCATCATCAACGGTCTCGACACTACCGCCATATTCACGATCGACCCGCTCACTGGCCTGCCCAAGGTTACCCCAGGCTGCGTTCCGCGAGCCTCCGGCGGCGGGATGATCTGCGTGGACCGCTACGTGCGGCAGCCGTATGTCGAACTGACCCTGCCCATCAGCACCACTTTCCTGACGCTGGGTTATGAGCGGCGTCAGTCGGTGGACAGGCTGAGGGCAAGCACCACGTCGAACACGGACCGTGTCTACGTCGCGCTGCGCGGGATTTACGACTTCCGCGGCTGGCACCTGAACCCGTCGCTGCGCTACGAACTGGAGCGGCAGGGCTCGCGGCCGGGACTGGACAACGTGCCGCTGACGCCTATCGACCTGTTCCTGCAGCGCGATTCGAACCGGCTGGCCACCGTCTCGCTCTACATGGAGACGCCGCGCTGGTTCATCGTGGAACTGCAGTTCCGCGACAACTCCTCGACCAGCCTTGCGGGTTACAGCCGCCCCTCCTACCGCGCGAACCTGACGTACAAGATCGCGAACGACGAAAACAAGCTGCTCATCTTCTCGTTCGAGCGCAACAACAACTTCTACTTCTCGGCGGCCTATCCGCCGGGTGGGCTCCTGAACCCGATCAACTTCGATGAGCGGATGATGGGGCTGACGTTCGTCTACAAATTCGGAAAACGCGCACGATGAAATCGGTGCTGAAAAAAATCGGCGAGTTCTGGGGAAAGATCGCCGACATGGTCGGCAAGGTCCCCGCCGTACGCGTGGACATGGCGATCGCGGTCGTGGTGACCCTGGCGGCGATCGGCGTGTACGCGTACGTATACGTCACGGTGAGTTCGCATGCGGCGCTGCGCTTCCTGGACACGATTGAAGTCCGCTCGCTCGACGCCCGCTTCCGCGCCCGCGGGCCCCGGTATCTTCCGGGCAAAGGGAACTGCCCGGCCAATGCCGGCGTCGGAGACCGCCGCTGCATCGACGACCGGATTGTGATCGTCGGGCTGGACGAAAAGACGCTGCAAAAGGTCGGCTCGTTTCCGATTGCGCGCGATTACTACGGCAAGACGGTGGACCAACTGGTGGCCGGGGGGGCGCGCGTCATCGGATTCGACTTTGATTTCCCCACCCCGGAGAAGAATTCCGCGGTGGACGCGCTGAAGAAACTGGAAGCGGAGATCGGGTCGTCGGCATCCCCGGCGGTGCTGGACAAGATCCGCGAGATTGAGCGCGGCAGCGATAACGACGCCATCCTGGCGGATTCCGTGAAGAAGGCCGGCAACGTGGTGCTCGGCCACATCTTCGTGGATGAAGAGCGCGCCAAGTCGATGGATGCGAAGGCGGCGGAAGACTACTACAACGTTCTGTGGGGGCACCCGTTTCCGCAGATGGTGAAACAGCCGCAAGGGGCGAGTTTCGACCTGAACAAAGCCTGGAACGACGTCGAGGAAAAGGGCGCGCACGAAGGGCCGGTTTTCTTCGGGATCGAGTCGAACATCCGGCTGCTGGCGGAGTCCGCGCGATCGTTCGGGTACTTCAATTACGGGCCCGACCGCGACGGTATCTACCGCCGCGCGTGGAGCGTGGTTCGCTACCGCGACCGCGAATGGTTCCCGTCGTTACCGCTGGAAATGCTCAAGGTTTACGAGAACATCAAGGACCAGAGCACCGTTGCCTACATCAACTCGAACGGCATGAGCAGCCTCGAACTGGGGCCGCACACCTTCAACGCCGAGCCGGACGGCAGCTTCCTGATCAACTTTGCGGGGCCGTTCAAGACTTATCCCCACTACTCGATGGTGGACGTGATTGACGGGACCGTGCCGCCCTCCACGTTCAAGGACAAGATCGTGCTCATGGGCCCGACCGCCGTGGGTATCGGTGATATTCGTCCCATGCCTTTCCAGGCCGGCAACTACATGGGAGTCGAGTTGCACGCCAACGTGCTCGACAACATGCTGAACAATG
>DAISJI010000010.1:17756-19634 GCA_036821585.1 Terriglobales bacterium | reverse complement strand
CCTCCGGAGCAATAGGTCGGGAGTTCGAATCTCTCCGGGCGCGCCAGAAAGTCCCTTCTCCCTCTTTTACTTCACGGTTTCGTCGAAAGCATATCCGCCACTACCGTAGCGGCAGCGTGAACGGCCGCAAAAGGGATGCGCGTTCCGTTGCCAACGAGAGGGACGACCTCGCCGTTTCAGCTGGAGTTCTAAAATCGTCCTCTAGGGCACGCCAGATTTCTCCGCGGGCGAAATGACGGCAGGCTTCAGCGTGGCTCTCGCACCCGCGCGGTAGCAGGCAATCACTTGCAGTAAGCCGCGGCCATAGGTTTCCAGCTTGCGCTCGCCGATCCCGGGGACCGCACGAAGTTCGGCGAATGTCGCTGGGCGTGCGCGGCATAGTGCGTCCAACGTAGTGTCGTGCAGCACGATGAACGCGGGCACTTTCTGCCTTGTTGCCGTCTCCCGCCGCCACTCCCGCAGATGCTGGCGAAGCTCATCGTCAACTAGTGGGCCCGATGCAACAGGAATCGCAACACCGGAAGCTCTGCGCCGTCCCGGTGAGGGAACACTAGCATTCATCCATTCGGGGACGCCGCGGCAGACATCGCAAGCGTCGCAACGGTTCCACCGTGGCTTCTCGCCAAAATGCAGACAGATCTGCCGGTGCCGGCACTGTGGCTGCGACACAAACCTTTGGATCTCGTGATATCGCTGCCAGGATCGTTCCTTCTCGGCAGGATCCATGATCTGGCCGATGAAGTGAGCGTGCAGCCCGGAATCGCGTGGTTGCCACAGCAGGAGGCAATCGGCAGGGAGACCATCGCGCCCCGCGCGCCCCGCTTCCTGGTAATACTGCTCGATGGATTTCGGCAGGGCCAAATGAATGACGGCGCGCACGGTGGCCTTGTTGATGCCCAGCCCGAAGGCGATCGTTCCCACCAGGACGCGCACTTCATCCGCCATCCAGCGCTCCTGGTTCTGGCGCCGCACATCCGCGGAAAGCTTGGCGTGATAAGCAATGGCAGGGATTCCCAACGCCGTCAGTTCGTCGGCTGTGTGCTCTACCCGTTTGATGGTCGGAGCATAGACGATCACGTTCCCAGCGGTATGCGCGCGCAGAGCCGCCGTCAGTTGCTGCATCTGTTCGTACTCGCTGGAGCACTGCTTGACCCAATAGCGCAGATTGGGCCGGTGAAAGCTCGCAATATACTTGTCCGGATCGCGCAGCCCGAGCTGCTCAATGATGTCGTGCCGGACGCGCCGTGTCGCACTGGCCGTGAAGGCCGCGATTGGGTTCCCAGGAAAATGCTCCCGCAATCGCTTCAGTTGCCGGTAGTCCGGGCGGAACTCATGCCCCCACTCCGAGATACAATGCGCCTCATCAATAGCGAAATAGTTCAACGGAACTTTTCCGAGCCACCCAAAAACGTCCGGCCCCGCCAATCGCTCCGGCGAAAGATAGAGCAAACGAAATTTGCCGCGCGCGGCCCGCAGCATTACCGCGGATTGCTCGCCGCTCGCCTGTGAACTGTTCAGGAACGCCGCGGGAATTCCCATCGCCGCCAGTTGCGCGACCTGGTCCTGCATCAGCGCGATCAGCGGCGACACCACAACCACGGTCTGCGACTCGCAAATAGCGGCAGGCAATTGGTAGCACAGCGACTTGCCCCCGCCGGTGGGCATCACGACGCAAACGTCATGCCTGCCCAACAGGCTTTTCACGACACGCTCTTGCAGCGGACGAAAAGTGTCATATCCCCAATAGCGTCGCAAGGCGGGGATAAGCTGCAAATACGGGTCCATGGCAATAGGAGTATAAGCTGCCGCCGAGAAAGTCGAAGCGCCCTCGGGGCGCACCAGGATATTCAGCTTGTTCAAGCTCGTTGGGGTATTCGT
>DAISJI010000010.1:3508-17656 GCA_036821585.1 Terriglobales bacterium | reverse complement strand
TCGCGGGATCACGGGCGCCTGGTTCCAGCGCACTACGCAAACAGCGACACGGGCGGCGACGGAGCGGCACATTCGGGATCGTCGTTCTTGACGGTGTTCACGCGCGTACTCACCGGGTACTTCTTCATCGCGTTTGCCGGCAGCGGCTGGAGCAGTTCGACGATGCCTTCACGTTTGGTGAATCCCGGGTCGAGCCACAATTCGTATGCGTCGGGCGGAAGGACCACGGGCATGCGGTCGTGGACGTCGCGCACCAGATCATTGGGCGAGGTGGTCAGGATGGAGCAGGTCTCGACGAGCTTGCCTTCCGGTGACTTCCAGCGGTCCCAAATCCCCGCGAAGGCGAAGATGCCGTCGTCCAGCAGGGTGAAGCAGTAGGGCTGTTTTTCTTTGCCGAGTTTTTTCCATTCGTAGAAACCGTCGGCAGCGATGAGGCAGCGGCGGGACTTGAGCGCATCGCGGAAGGCGGGTTTGTCGGCCGCGGTTTCGCTGCGCGCGTTGATCATCTTGTAGCCAATCTTGGCGTCCTTGGCCCAGACGGGGATCAGCCCCCAGCGCATCAGCGACAGATAACGTTTCGGCTCAGTGGGGTCCTGGCGCACCGTCACGACGCTCTGACCGGGAGCGACGTTATAGCGCGGGTCCCAGTCAAGATCGGTGTCGGCGCCGAAGTGCTTTTTCAGCGCCTCGCGCCCTTTTCCCAGTCGAAAACGCCCGCACATAGGCCAATCTTACCGCAGACGCACGGCGCCATTAGCGGCCGGGCTGCTTCTCTTTTTCGTTTTCATCCGTGCCGATGGCGTCGTATTTCTTTTTCTGCTCGCCGGTGAGCAGGTCGCGGACTTTCTTCATCGCGGCGTCGCGCACTTCGGCGATCTTCTTCGTCCGCGCGTCGGCCGCCAGCGACTCATCCGACCACAGCGCCAGCGTCTGTTTGTCCTGGTCGGCAAAGATTGCCTGCACCTTTTGTTTCTGATCGTCGGACAGGCTGAGCAGTTCGGCGAGGTTGGCGGCGCGCTTTTCCGGGGTGGGATAGTCAACGTCGATATAGCGGCCGCGCTGACCGGGCGCAGGCGGAATTTGCGGCCGGATGATGATCCGGCCCCTCCGCTGTGGCCCGGCCTGCGCCGGGTTCGCGCTTGCCATCGCAACGACTACGGTCGCGACGATGGCGATGATGCGTTTCATACTCGTCCCCGCAATCGTCCGAGGACCCGCTACGGTTTCTCCATCACGCCGACGAGCACGCGGCTGCTGTCATTTTCAAGTACCAGCGCGCGGTTCGCGTCCACCACGTAGTACACGAATTGTGCGGAGGAGAGGGTGCTGGAACTTGTCGTCAGCGGTCCGAAAGCCCTTCCCACCGCAGTCGATCCCAAGTAGGAAGCCTGCACCGTGGCGTTGCGCGCGATGGCGCCGTTGTCGTTGACATCGAGGGTGCCGGTCAACGCGCTGCCTCCGTTGGGAGTGAAAATGCCGACAGCATCCTCCTCGCCCGGCGAGTTGATGAAGTCGGTTCCCACCAGGTTGGTCACGTACGAACCCTGGAACAGGCTCATCGACACGTTCGATGCCTGGAGATAGGCGCGGCCGATGGTGGTTTGCACGCCATCGATTTCCAGGACGGTGTTTACCGATCCCGATTCCGGGTACAAGACAAACTTACGCGCCTGTCCGTTGATGGATACGGTGGCCTCGGAGCGGCCGGTGGTGGCGTCGGTCACGAGATAGGTGCCCGCCAGCACGACCTGGTTCTGCACGTTGCCGTTGGCGTTCACGTCCGCCACACCGCTCGATACGCTGCCGGCGCCATCGAGCGTGAAAATTGCACCCAATGCCAGGGGACCCTGCGTATTGGAGCCGCTCACGACCATGGCGTAGCTGCCGGCGAAGGAAGCGAGCGTGAACGGACCAGCAGGCTGTTTGACCAGGTCACCGCGCAGGATCTTGCCGGCATCGGTTTCCACCAGGACAGCCCGGGTTGCGTCGACCAGGTAGTAAGCGAAGTTCTGAGTGCCGTAGGTGCTCGCCAGGGTCAGCGTGCCGCGTCCGGTGGCAGCCGCAGGGGCCGTATAGAGGCCGTTGGCCGAAAGCGCCGTCGACACCGTAGTACCGGCGCTGGCGTCGAGTTTGCCCCCGCTGATCCCGCCTGCCCCATTCGCGGCGAAGGCGCCGGCAATGGCTGCCGACCCGGTTTGTCCGGCGGCGGGTCCGGAGAGCTGCAGTGCGTAATTGCCGTTCACCGATCCGATGGCGAACTTGGTCACATCCTGCAAGTAGAGCGTGCCGCTGCCGGTAGTCCCGGCATCGGCGCGCATCACAAACGCCTTGGTATTGTCCTTGATGACAATTTGCCAGGTTTCCGTGCCGCCCGATGTCTGCACCGTTGCGTTACCACGTCCGTCGATGCCGATGTGGTAGGTGCCGCCGGTAATGGCCAGCGAAGTCGCAGCGACCGCGTTCACATCTTCGGAACCACCGGTAATGTTGCCGCCGCCGTCGAAGGTAATGGAACCCGCCGACGCGTACGCCGTCCCGCTGTTCTTGCCAGCGAATGAGAAGGCGTAATTCCCGACCAGGCTGCCGTTGGAAATCTGTACGACCACGTTGGCCCCCGCGGGCAACGCGCTTTGGTCGGTGGAGGTCGCGGTAATTGCGACCGCTCCTCCTCCCGGGGGCGGGAACGAGGGCGCGGTGTAGACGCCCGCCGAAGTGATCGAGCCGCAACCGCCGGTCTGCGTGCTGTTGCAATTCAGCGTCCAGGTCACGGTTAGCGGCTGGCTGTTCGCGGTGGCGGTAAATGCCTGTGTGGCCCCAGCCGGGACCGTGGCGAAGATGGGCAAAACCACGATAGTAGTCCCCAGGACAACCGTGACCTGGGCGGTGACGGTTTTCGTAGGGTCCGACTGCGAAATGGCGGTGATCGTCACCGCTGCCGGACTGGGTACGGTCGCAGGCGCGGTGTACAGCCCGGTGGAGGATATGGTCCCGTGGGTGGCATCGCCGCCGATCGTCGCGTTGACTTCCCAAGTGACGCCGGTGTTGGCGGTGGTGTTAAACGTCGCGATGAATTGCTGGGTGCGGCTGGTATAGATGGATACCGCCGAAGGCGCGATGGTAAACGACAGCGCCGTCCCCGCCGTAACCGTCACCGTTGCGGTCGAGGATTGCGTACTGTCCGTCAAGGAAGTCGCCGTGATCGTCACCGTCGCGGGACTGGGAATTACGGCAGGAGCCGAATAAAGCCCGGCGACGCTGATCGTGCCCGTCGCCAGGCCGCCGCCGATTACGCCGTTTACCAACCAATAAACGCCTGAACTGCTGTTGCTGACGGTGGCCGTGAACTGCGCCGTTGTATTGACCGGAACCGACGCCGTGGAGGGCGATAGCGATACGACGGCAGAATTAGTTGGGGTACTGGAACTGCTTCCGCCACCGCACGCCACCAGGACGGACAGCGACACTACGAGCAACAACAGCCGTGACTTCATTATCTTTTGGCCTCTTAAGATCGCAACATTTTTCAACGCGCCGCATGCAGCCGCGCAATTCGAAACTTCGCCCGCGAGCATTTTCGCTGACGGGCACTCTGCACACACAACTCCGTCCAAATCTAACCCGAGAAACCGGTAAGAGACTCGGAGAGAATTATAAACTTACAACAAATTTACATTCCCGGGCGAGCGGCGTCCGCTTCTCAGCAGTCCATGACCAGCGTCACCACGTCAGTTACCCCCAGTATCTTCATCTACCGGAGGGTTTCCGGCCTACTATGCGCACATCGGGTGAGTGACATGGAACAAGAAAAGCCGCACATCGTGCTGTGCATCTGGTGCCAGCGCAGAATCACCGTCGAGGAACTTCGCTCCGGCCGCCACGACCACGTGGACGTGCAAGAACGGATCGAGTACGACCTGGCCGTGAATAACGGGAACGACTGATTCGACTAGCTGGCCGTTTGCCTCCGCGCTGAGGCGTTTTCCAGCCAACGGACCAGTTCGGGGTTTTGAGCGGCCAAGTCGATAGGTGATTTCCCTTCGTCGTTGGCGAGCGCCGGATCGGCGCCAAATTCCAGCAACAACTCCGCCGTCTCCATGTCGCCGTGCTGCGCCGCGGCGTGCAGGGCCGTCCATCCGCCTTGCTGTTTGGCGTTCACCGGCGCCCCCGCGTGCAGAAGCATTTCCGCGATCCGGCGCTGGCGGGCGGCCACCGCGCTGTGCAGGGGCTGGACCTTCATGTTGTTGCGCGCAATGGCGGCGGGCTCGGCGCCTGCCCGGAGCAATTGCTGCGCGCTCCCCTCCTGGCGGAAAAAGCAGGCGAAGTGCAGCGGCGTAAAGCCGTCGGTGGAGATCGCTTTCACCAGATTGGCATCGCGGGAGAGCAGTTCGGTAATACGGCCGGCATGGCCAAGTGCCGCGGCCTCGAAGATATCCAAAGCAGGTTCGGCGGCGAGCAGGACTTCCACCATGTCCTGGCGCCCGCGGTAGAGGGCATTCATCAGGGCGGAAACGCCGTTGGTGTCCCGCGCCGCGGCCGCAGCGCGATCGCGCGAGATCAATTGACGCAAAAGATCGAGATCGCCGGATTGTATGGCGGCCAGGACGTCGCCGGAATTCACCATCGCTCACCCCAGATTTCAGTGGCGGAATGGTACCGAAAATGACGGCGCTCGGCGACAAAAAAGCCGCGACGCCCGCCCAGAACCGGCAACATACACCTGCCTTTACGCCTGATCGCTGAGCACTCTCTCCAGGTACGCCTCGATGTCGGGCCCGCGTGGATTGGCGAGGACCTTCTCCACCCAGGCATTGCGTTCGAACCAGATCACCTGCAGGTCGAAGACGCACGCCGCAAGGCCCTCGGGAGCCCGATTGATCTCGAGAGGCTTTTCCAGCGAGGAAGTAAAGACGTGGTGGTGGAGTTCGTTTTCGTTTGCCCACCAGTCAATGAAGATGAAGTTGGAATCGAGGCCGCAATGCACACCGGCGAACCCGACTCCGTGCGCATCGCTCGCCTCCGCACCGGAGGGGAGGACCGTGCGGGCCAGTTCCTTCGCGGCTTTCACCAGCTCCGGGAGCAGCCGCTTGTGCTCGGCGGCCAGTCCGTATAGTTTGACGCGCCACGGGCCGCATTCGAACAACTCCAGGAAGTGGACGGGCCGCGGCCGATACTCGTTTTTCAGTTTAAGCTTGCGCCGCGGCACACTTTGCAAATGAGACTCCTAAAGCACCTGTATCGCGGGCGGCAAGGAGCGGATGTCCGGCTTGCGCCCGGTGAGCAGCAGCGCGCCGATGCGCTTGAAATCGCGTAATTCCGCCGCGTTGGCGAACCACTTTCCCGAATACTCCTCCGGCGTCGGCGTGTCGTCCGGAATCCGCATCGCCTGCACCTCGTCGAACGCGTGCGCTTTCAGAAGTGCCACGTATTCGGCTTCCGAACGCACGTGCACCGGGACCTTCAATTCGTTGACCCAGCGCAGCGAATATGGATTGTCCTTGTACAAGTTAATCAGGATGAAGAACCACCCCCGCGGAGCGAGCACCCGGAAAAGCTCGGCCAAGGTGCGCTCCTGGTTGGGGTAATAATAGAACGCTTCGATGGAAATGGCCTTGTCGAAATAGTTCTCGTCCCACGGAATCTGTTGCGCGGAACCCCAGACATAGAGGACGTTATCGAAATCCTTCGAAGCATCGCGCGCGTGACGGATCATTTCGTCGGATATATCCAGCCCGACTACCTGCCCAAAGCCCTGGGGACCGTCGCCGACCATGCGCGCGATCAGCCGCGTACACCATCCCGTTCCGCAGCTCAGGTCGAGAACGCGCTCGCCGGGCTGCAGCTCCATTTGCCGGATCGTCTTCTCGGCGATATCGAGATGGTGACGCTCCATCTCTTCGCCGCGGCCGGCTTCGGCCCAGGCGTTGAATTCCTCGCGCAGTTTCTCTTCGGGGGTCATACAACCAGATTCTCGCAAACAATCACGCGCAAGACAAAGTAGCTTCCGCATGACTGGCATAAGATTAACCACGGATTGCCACGGATTCTCACGGACCTGGTTCTGTCGTTTCTTCTGATCCGTGTTACTCCGCGGAATTCCGTGGTGAATCCGTTAAGCTGGATACCGATGGAAGAAAAGAAACGCGAGAGTCAATCGGCGCTTTACTGTCCTCAGTGCGCGCGCGAGGTCTCCGACCCGCTCATTTGCGGCGATTGCTCGGCCGTGATCTGCCGGGTCTGCGGCACCCCCCTGGAATCGAGCGACGAATTGGGAATTGGCTGAATCCAACGATTCGTGGAACCCTGCCGCCCGGGCGGTGTCCATGCGATAGTAGTGACGGTAATGGATTTCCACGCGCTCCTGAAACTAGGTCCGGAAGTTCTCGCGGCAGTCATCGCCGCCGTGCTCGGCTGTTTCATGCTGGTGGGCGCGGTCTATCTCTGGATCGCGAAATCCACCCGCCGCGCCCGGACGAATTTTTCCGACGAAGCCCAGCGCGCCATCGGCTTTGCGCGCGTGGAAGCCGAAAAACTGCAATCACCCACCATCGATCCCACGCACCTGCTCCTCGGATTGCTGCACGTGCCGGCTGCGACCATCCAGCGCCTGCTGCCCGCCGAGGGCCACGACTCGATCCGCGAGGAAATCAAGGAGCACGTTGCCGGAGGCGCAATTGTCTCTTATCGCGACGACCTCCCCTTCAGCGACGACGCCAGCCACGTGCTGGTCGCGGCCGCGCGCGAGGCCCGCGGACTGAATTCTTCGGAGATACTTGCGGAGCACCTCCTGCTCGGCATCCTGCATTCCGATTCGCTCGCGGCCCTCATCCTGCGCGAACGCGGCCTGCGCCTGGAACCGCTGCGCGCGCAGTTGGGCGGCTGGCAGGAGTAATCTGGTCGCTGGACTTTCGTCGCAGGCCGCTGGCTCTGGGGACAATCGCCTTCACTCAAGTTCCTCGGTCTGCGCATTGGGCCTGTGCTCGGTGCTCGTTACTTAATTACTCGTTAGTTCAAAAGGGGCGCACTCGTGAAATTACTCGTGATTGGCGCAGGCATGATGGGCACCGCAGCCGCGTACGACATGGCACGCAACAGCAGCGTTGTCGCCGTGACCATTGCCGATTCGGACAAAAAACGGGCGAAGGAATCCGCCGAGCGCGTAAACAGGTTGTCGAAACGAAAAATCACCGGCGCCGTCGAACTGGACGCCTCGGAACAAAAGAAAGCCGCGCGCCTGATGGGCGATCACCACGCGACGCTCTCCGCGGTTCCTTACTTCTACAATGCCGGACTCGCCAAGGCCGCCATTGATGCGCGGTGCCACTTCGCCGACCTTGGCGGCAACAACACGGTTGTCCGCGCCGAGCTCGCCATGAGCAAACAGGCGGAGAAGCGCGGCGTCGCCATCGCGCCCGACTGCGGCCTGTCTCCGGGCATGGCCTCGATCCTTGCCGGCGAACTCATGCGCCGCATCGGCGGAACGGCCGAAGCGCTGAAGATCTACGTTGGTGGACTGCCCATCGAGCCCAGGTCCCCGTTCCAATACCAGCTCGTGTTTTCGGTCGAGGGACTGATCAACGAGTACGCCGAGCCCGCGAAAATCCTGCGCAACGGCCGCGTGACAACCATCGAGCCGCTCAGCGAGGTCGAGACCTTCCGCATGCGCGATTTCCCTCCGCTGGAAGCGTTTCACACCTCGGGCGGCACCTCGACGCTGCCGGAAACGTTCGCCGGCAAGGTCGGCGAGTGCTTCGAAAAGACGCTGCGCTATCGCGGCACGCTCCCCTACATCAAGGCGCTCTACGACTTCGGATTCTTCTCGAAAGAAAAGATGAAGATCGGGAAAGCGGAGTTCAGTCCGCGCGATGTCACTGCTCGGCTGATGTGCAGCAAGCTCGCGGGCAATCAGGCGGACGTCACCGTCTTGCGCGTCGAGGCGTACGAAAAACAGTCGCGGGGATTGCGCGCGTTGATGACCACGAAACGTGATCCGCGCGTGCTCGCCTTCAGTTTGATTGACCGCTTCGACACCAAGACCGGCATGACCTCCATGATGCGCACCACCGCCTGGCCCGCTTCCGTCGTGGTGCAGATGCTCGCTTCGGGCGAGATCGCCAAGCGCGGCGGCATCCGCCAGGAACTCGATGTCCCGGCCGAAGCCTTCCTCGGCGCAATGAAAGCGCGCGGGATTGAGATCAACTACGAAGAGCGCTAAGTTTCACCGGAGTTCACTTTGAAGCTGCTCGACCGAATTCATCCCTTTGCGCTGCTTGCGTTGCGAGTAGTGCTGGGCGCCATCATGCTTGCGAATTCATGGCCGAAAAGCATCGAAGGCTTCCGTAACACGGCACATTTTGTCGTAAGCCTGGGCTGGATGGCGGCACTCTGGTTGGGGGTCGAATTCATCGGCGGCGCCGCGCTCGTCCTCGGCGCCACCACCCGCTTCTTCGCCTTCATCATTCTGATCGACCTGCTGGTGGCGATCGTCAAGGTAGATCACGCCAACGGATTGGCAGGCCCCGGCGGCTATGAGTTTCCGCTGTCGCTGGCGACCATGGCCTTCGCCGTGGTTATCCTCGGCGCCGGGCCGATCTCAATGGACTGGTTGTTTGCCCGCGAAAAAGGGTTCTAAGCGAAAAGAAATTCCCTGGTGCGCAGGTCGCGGATGGTGTCGCGCAGCTTGGCCGCCTTTTCGAACTCAAAGCGCTTGGCCGCTTCGCGCATATCGGTCTCGAGCTTCGCGATATACGTGTCCACCTGCTCCTGGGAGAGGAACTCCGGCAGGCCTTCGGCGACTTCGAGCGAGACGTCGGAATAATCCGCTTCCACAATGCGCGCCAGCGTCATGTCCAGCGGCCGCACAATCGACTCCGGCGTAATCCCGTGTTCCTGGTTGTATGCCGCCTGGATGGCCCGGCGGCGGTAAGTCTCGTCAATCGCCTTCTTCATCGAGTCGGTCATCCGGTCGGCGTACAGCACGGCGCGTCCCCGGATGTGGCGTGCGCAGCGGCCCATGGTCTGGATCAGCGATCCCGCCGAACGCAGGAAGCCTTCCTTGTCCGCGTCGAGGATCGCCACCAGCGAAACTTCCGGCAGGTCGAGGCCTTCGCGCAGCAGGTTGATGCCGATGAGCACGTCGAACTCGCCCTTGCGCAGGTCGCGCAGGATCTTCACGCGCTCCAGGGTCACGATCTCCGAGTGCAGGTAGCGGCAGCGCACGCCGACCTCGCTGTAATACTCGGCCAGGTCCTCGGCCATGCGCTTGGTCAGCGTGGTCACCAGCACGCGCTCTCCCACCTTGGCGCGCTCGCGGATCTCGTGCAGCAGGTCGTCAATCTGGCCCTTCACCGGACGGACTTCCACCTCGGGATCGATCAGCCCCGTCGGACGAATGATTTGCTCCACCACCACGCCGGCAGCCTTGGTCAGCTCGTACGGCCCCGGCGTCGCCGAGACGTACACGATCTGGTTGACGCGATTCTCGAACTCCTCGAACGTGAGTGGGCGATTGTCGAGCGCCGACGGCAGCCGGAAGCCGTACTCGATCAGCGTCTCCTTGCGCGAACGGTCGCCGTGCCACATGCCGTGGAGTTGCGGGACCGTCTGGTGCGACTCGTCGATGAACATCAGGAAATCGCGCGGTACGTAATCCAGCAGCGTCGGCGGCGGCTCTCCCGGCAGGCGGCCGGTGAAGTGGCGCGAGTAGTTTTCGATGCCGTGGCAGTAGCCGACTTCCTTGATCATCTCCAAATCAAAGCGCGTGCGTTGGTGGACACGCTGCGACTCCACCAGCCTTCCCTGCTTCTCCAGCTCGCTTTCCCACCACGCCAGCTCCTTAAGGATCGATTCGACCGCCGTATTCTTCGACTCCGGCTTCATCACGTAGTGCGTCTTCGGATAGATCGGCAGCCGCTGGTACTTCTGCTTGACCGTGCCGAAAAGCGGATCGATCTGGCTGAGCGATTCCACCTCGTCGCCAAACAGCTCGATGCGGTAGGCGTCGTCGTCGTAGGTGGGAAAAATCTCGATCACGTCGCCGCGCACGCGGAAGGTGCCGCGGCGAAAGTCGCCGTCGTTGCGCTCGTACAGGATTTCGACCAGCTTTTTGAGGATGTCTTCGCGCTTGATCTTCTGCCCCTTCTCCAGGAACAGCAGCATGCCGTAATAGGCTTCCGGCGAACCGAGGCCGTAGATGCACGACACCGAGGCGACGATGATGCAGTCGCGGCGCTCGAACAGAGATTTGGTGGCCGACAACCGCAACTTGTCCAGTTCGTCGTTGATCGTCGATTCCTTCTCGATGTATACGTCCGCGGCGGGAATGTAGGCCTCGGGTTGGTAGTAATCGTAGTAGGAGACGAAGTACTCGACCGCGTTGTGCGGGAAGAACGACTTGAACTCGTGGTAGAGCTGCGCGGCGAGCGTCTTGTTGTGCGCCAGGATGAGCGCCGGCCGGTTCGCTGCGGCGATCACCTTCGCCATCGTGAACGTCTTGCCCGAGCCGGTAACGCCCAGCAGCACCTGGTGCTTCTCGCCCTCGTACACACCGCGGGTGAGCGACGCGATGGCCGTTCCCTGGTCGCCGCGCGGCTGGTAGTCGGAAACGAGTTTGAAGTCAGGCATAAGTCCGAGAGAGCCCCTACAGAGCGCAATTTCGACGATTGCGTAATCCTTGATTATAACGTGTAGCGCTGGCTTCCAGCCGGCAGTTCCGCCGGCATCTTGCCGGCTTAGGGCTGTGGTGGCGGGGGCGGAGGAGTCTGCGAATCGACGACGCCCGTGATCTTCGCCTCAGTGCGGAACTTGCGATAGTCGCGATAGGTAATGTCGGACATGATATCGATGTGCTTGAACAGAAACCGCGCATCGGCCGCCACCGCGACGTGCTGCGGTAGCCAGATTTCGTCGTTGATGCGCGCCTGTTCGAGGGTGAAGTGCGCGCCCTTGTCCAACTTTGCCAGGAACAGTCCAAAGGTAATGTTGTCGATGACCTCGGCCTCGACTCGCACCCACTCCGTTTCTTCCTTATCGATCCAGGCCTTGAAGCGGATCTTCGGCAGGATCCTGGCCTCTTTGCTTTGCGGATGAAAATCGCGCCGTGGTTCGCCGCTGATGACCCAGGCATCGCGTCCGCCGACGTTCTGTGCCTCTTCCAGCTTGAAATCGTAAGCCTGTGCAACTTCGTCCAGGAACTTGCGCTCCTCTTCCCTGTCCTTCTGCGTCTTCTCCTCGTGCTTACGCCGGTCCGACTCGCTTTCGTTCTTGTGCTTCTCGATGATCTTCGCGATTCGCTCTTCTTCTTTCTTTGCGTCCTTTTCGGAAAGCGGCTTGTCGTCCTTAGCGATCAGCCTCTTCACCTGATCGCCATAAAGGAAGAAAACCTCCCGCGTTTCGACCTCTGTCTTGAAGCCGTTTCCCTGCTTCTTTTTCGTCTCCACCCTTTCGACGAACATGTACTCGTGCGCCTTCTTGTCGTTCGCGTTGTCGTTTTCCACCGCCTTGCGGATCAACTCCATGGGGCTCGGCTGCTCTTGCGCGCGCGCCACGGCCGGCGAAGCGCAGGCCAGCGCCAGCAAAAGCGTCAGACGAATAGATCGGGCCATTCGGCGCATATTACCCCAGCTCGCTTGAGCACTGAGTACCGAGTACTGATGATGACGCTCCGCACTGGTATTTGTTTCGGCCGGAACAAACTTTCCTTGTCACACGTCCAGCCCCACGCTGCGCATGAGTTCCAGCGCGTTGCTCTTGGTAACCACGCCTTCGTGGAGCTTGTAGTCGAAAATCATGCGCCCATCGCGGAGTTCATCCTGGAAGTGCGCATTGTGAACACGCCCGTCCGCGACTGCCGTGAGCGCGAGATCATGCGTGGTGACGACCCCGAGGGCGCCGCGTTCCACCAGCGCGCGAATCAGGCCTTCGGCGCCGATCCGGCGGTCGTGCGAATTGGTGCCGTGCAGCATTTCGTCGGCCAGAAACAGGACGCAGCGCTCGTCGAACGTAAGATCCATGATCTGGCGCAGGCGCGTGATCTCCGCATAAAAGCCGGAGCGTCCGGCCTGCAACGAATCGGTTACGCGGATGGAGGCGCCGAGCCGCAGCCGGGTCAAACGCAGCGACCGCGCGCGCACCGGAGCGCCGGCCAGCGCCAGCACTGCGTTGACGCCGATCGTGCGCAGAAAGGTGCTCTTCCCGCTCATGTTCGATCCGCTGACCAGCAGGACCTGCGTCTCGTCTCCGAGCGAAGCCGAATTCCGTACGCACGTGCCAGCCGGGAGCAGCGGGTGCCCGAGTTCTTCGCCGGAAAAGAGCGGCGCGTCGCGTTCGATGAATTGCGGAAACGGATCGTCGGGGTGCTCATACGAGTACGCAGCGAGTGATTCCAGCGCCTCGATCTCGCCCAGCGCTTCCAGCCAATGACGAATGGAGCGACCATGCGCGCGCCGCCAGCGCTCCACCGCGAAGGCCACGTGCGGTGAATACATCAGCGGGACGTCGAGGAAACGCACCAGCATGTTGTGGCGCGAATCCGCCCAATTCACCAGCGTCTTCAATCGCGCCATCGAGCGCGACGGCGGTTCGGCGGCGCTCTCCAATCCCACGGCCACGGCGCGCAGTCGCGCTGACTCGAACTTCTCCCGCTCCACGCGCGCAAGTAACCCGGTTGCCAGCGCGAGGTCGTCCGCAGCGCCGGCGACAGGCCCGACGATTGCTTCAATCCGCTTGCGCCAGCGCCATGCCAACGCCGCTTCGACGGCCAGGATGACGATGAGAGGCGTCCACAATTCCGCCACGAATCCCACTACCGTCGCCGCGACCGCAAGCAACATCAGTACGAACGCCACGACGTGAATCCCCGCCGATATTGCGACCGGCGCAGCCTCGGCCCATGCCAGCAGCGCAGTCGTGTCCTTGGGTACAGCGATATCGTTCCCGAGTACGGCAAGGTCCTCGCGCAGATCGAGGTTGCCGCTCAACTCGCGAACCGCGCTCTGCCGCTCGACAATCGCGGCGAGCGGCGGCGGCGCAAGCAGCCAGCGCGCGAGTGTCGCTTCGCCAATCGGAGTGCGCGCTGTACTCAGCAATTCGAAGAGGCTGGCGCGGCCGAAGAGGTCGAAGTCGTCGGCGAAAACATGGTCCGGCACGCGATAGCTTTCGCCCATCGCGCCCGTACCCGCCCAGCGGTCCTCCATGCGCGCCAGCCCGCGGTCATACACTGACGCCGCTTTTTCGGCCAGCCTCTGCGCTACCGTCACGCGTTCGTGCCACAGCATCAGCGCAAAGAATCCCAGCAGGAAAACGACAGGCGACCACAGCGGCAGATACCGATGGTGCGAGAGCGCAGCCCAGGCGCAGACGATACCTCCGGCGAACACGGCCAGACGAAGGTTGCCGATGGTGGTGGAACGGCGCTCGAGTTGCGAGGCTTGCAAGCGGCGCGCGTCGGCACGGCGGCGGTATTCCTGCGCAGGATCAATATTCGTCATCAACCGTTCAGGATACGCTGAGAGAATGAAGAATGAAGAAGTCAGAATGAAGAATGTGTTGGGGTATTCAGCGGGTCCGGTTTTTCATTCTGCATTCTTACATCTTCATTCTTCATTTCCAGCGGTGTCCATGCAGCCCCGACTCGAACGACCGCTTGTCGAGCCGGTTCAGGTTCTTGCGCTGCCACGGCGTGAGCAGCTCGGTGTGCGAAATCTCGCAGAGGTATTCCGGGATGTACCAGACGTCTTTCGCATCGGTCATCCAGCCGCGATCGTCAAAACGCGAAAGATCGACTGGGCGCGAATAGGTCCGCAGGGTACGTTCGCCGCGCAGGTTGTAGTAGTCGTCGAAATAGCTGACCGCCAGCTCGCGCAGCGTGCGATGTACCGGCTCGCGGTAGCGGCAGCCCGCGTAATTGGAATTCGCAATCGAGCCCCAGTGGCCGCGGACCTGGAAGACGGCAATCACGTGGTCGGTATCGCTTTCCGCTTCCAGATCGACCACCAACGGCGGAAAGCCGAGCACACGCAGCGCCGCGGCCGCGAAAATCGCTCCCTCCAGGCAGTGCGACGTACGCCCGTGCAGCACCCGGCGCGGCGACCAGGCGCTGCGCGCAATGTGATACGGCGTTTCGTTCAGAAATCTCTGAATACCGTATGGGGT
>DAISJI010000010.1:0-3408 GCA_036821585.1 Terriglobales bacterium | reverse complement strand
ACGGATGGTCCACCAGCACGTCGGGCGGCGCCTGCACCAGCGTTTGCGGCGAGAAGCCGTAAGTACAGCCGCAGGTCCACATCCCACAGTTTCGCCCGGTCAAAACGTCGTTCGATGAATCGCCGATCATCAGCGCCTCCTCGGCTCGAACCTCGAACTCGCGCAGCAGTTGCAGGGCGCCCATCGGATCGGGCTTCTTGGTCGGAAAGCTGTTGCCGCCGTACACCTGCGCAAAGAACGGCCCCAGTCCCAGCGCCTCCACGATCGCGCGCGATGGGTTCACCGGCTTATTCGACAGCACGGCCATTGCGCGCCGAACGCCGTTCTCCCCTCGCAGGATCGTCAGCGCCTCCGCGATTCCTGCGTACACGGTCGTGCTGTCCAGCTTGTGCTCGCGGTAGTACGCCAGAAAATAATTGAGCGCCTCGTTCAGGAAATGCTCATCCGTGGGATCGCCCAGCGCGCGCCGCACCAGCATGGGCGCGCCATCGCCGATGTAGGTCGCGACGACATCCAGGGGAAGGTCGTTCCGTCCGAAGTGCCGCAGCATCCCATTGACGGAGTTGGCCAGGTCGTTGCGCGAATCGATCAGCGTGCCATCAAGGTCGAAAATGAGCAGCTTGATACTCTCGGCGGGTATGGAGCAATTGACTTTCATTAGTAATCGGTAATCTGTAATCGGTAATCGGTCCAATCGTCTTGCCTCGCCGCCGATTACCAATTACCGATTTCCGATTACTTGCAGTATAACCGCCGTTTTGTGCGACCATTTAGAATGTAAGACAATGGTGGGGTCCAAGTCGTCCCTGAGGTAAACATGGCAACACGAACCCAGTCGCCCCCGAAGGTGCGCAATTTCGAGGGACTGTCGGCCGAGCAGCTCATCCAGGCCTATCGCCTGATGTTCATGTCGCGCCGGGTGGACGACCGCGAGATCCTGCTCAAGCGGCAGCAGAAGATTTTTTTCCAAATCTCCGGCGCCGGACACGAAGCGCTGCTGGTGGCCGCCGGACTCGCGCTTAAGCCGGGCTACGACTGGTTCTATCCTTACTATCGCGACCGCGCGCTCTGCCTCACCCTGGGCATGACGCCCTACGAGCAGTTGCTGGAAGCGGTCGGCGCCGCCGATGACCCGAATTCCGGCGGGCGCCAGATGCCGTCGCACTGGGGCCACCAGAAACTGAACATCGTGACCCAGTCGTCGCCGACCGGCACGCAGTATCTCCAGGCCGTGGGCTGCGCGGAAGCGGGCCGCTACTTCGCCAAGCATCCCGAGGCGGCAGAGAAAGCCACCGGCGATTACCGCCAATTCAAGGACGTGATCTTTCACGGCGACGAAGTCGTATACGTCTCGTCGGGAGAAGGCACCACCAGCCAGGGCGAATTCTGGGAGTCGCTAAACTCGGCCTCCAACGGCAAGGCGCCGGTGCTCTACCTGTGCGAAGACAACGAGTACGCCATCTCCGTACCGGTCGAAGTGCAGACCGCGGGCGGAAACATCTCCAAGCTGATTTCGAATTTCCCCAACTTCTTCTTCGCCGAAGTGGACGGCACCGACCTGGTCGCCTGCTACGCGGCGCTGAAGAAAGCGGTCGCGCACATTCGTGCCGGCAAGGGTCCCGCATTCGTCCATGGCCACGTGGTGCGTCCGTACTCGCACTCACTCTCCGACGATGAGAAAGCCTACCGGCCGGATACCGAGCGCCAGGAAGAAGTGAAGCGCGATCCCATCACCAAGCTGCAGATGTTCCTCATCCGCGAGGGCATCCTCGACGAGGAACGGATCAACCAGCTCGAGGCTGAAGTCGAGGCCGAAGTGCAGGAAGCCGCCGAACGCGCCCTGCACGCCAAGTTGCCGGAACCGGGTTCAGAAACAGACTTCGTATACTCGCCCGACCTCGATCCCAATTCGGACGCATTCCACACCCAGCCGCAGATTCCGCATGCGGAGCCGGGAAAGCCCGCCGCCGAAAAGACGATGGCGGACCTGATCAACGCCACGCTGCGCGACGAGATGAAGCGCGACCAGCGCATCGTCATGTTCGGCGAAGACATCGCCGACTGTTCGCGCCAGGAGTACCTCGACCAGAAGCTGATCAAGGGCAAGGGCGGCGTCTTCAAGCTGACTGCGGGCCTGCAATGCGACTTTGGCGGCGACCGCGTCTTCAACTCGCCGCTCGCCGAAGCCAACATCGTCGGTCGCGCGATTGGCATGGCCACGCGCGGCCTGAAGCCGGTGGTCGAAATCCAGTTCTTCGACTACATCTGGACCGCGATGATGCAGCTTCGCAACGAGATGCCGCTCATCCGCTGGCGCTCGAACAATAGCTTCTCCTGTCCGGCGGTGGTGCGCATCGCCATCGGCGGCTATCTCACGGGTGGCGCGATTTATCACTCGCAATGCGGCGAGAGCATCTTTACCCACATTCCCGGCCTGCGCGTGGTTTTCCCCTCCAACGCGCTGGATGCGGCCGGTCTGCTGCGCACCGCCATCCGTTGCGACGATCCGGTAATGTTCCTGGAGCACAAGCGGCTCTACCGCGAGACCTACGGACGCTCTCCCTATCCCGGACCGGACTATATGGTTCCGTTCGGCAAGGCGCGCACCGTGCAGCACGGCGACGACATGACCATCATCACCTACGGCGCCCTGGTGCCGCGCGCGCTCCAGGCGGCGCAACGAATCGAGCACGATCACGGCGTGAAGGTCGAGATGATCGACTTGCGCACACTCAGCCCGTATGACTGGGACGCGATCGCCGCGTCGGTAAAGAAAACCAACCGCGTGCTTGTCGCCTACGAAGACTGCCTGAGTTGGGGCTACGGCGCGGAGATTGCCGCCCGCATCGCCGACGAGTTGTTCGATTCGCTCGACGCCCCGGTCCGCCGCGTCGCCGCCAAAGATACCTTCGTTGCCTATCAACCGATTCTCGAGGACGAGATTCTTCCCCAGGCGGATGACGTGTACGAGGCGATGGTGAAGCTGGCCGAGTTCTAGATCAGGCACATGGCGCGTGGGTAGCGACTCAAACATCGTATTTACCATCTAAGACATAGCACGGACGATATTACCCGCTAGTTTTTTCGTCGCCTCAATGGAATCAGAAAGTTAAGCCCAAGTAACCCGGACTTTTCCACAGGTGAATTGCGCGCCTTAAGTTGTCGAGGCAGTTACCCTACCCCCACCCGCGATGAATGGAATGAGACGGCAAGTCCCTACCCCCTCCCCCTCGTTTTGAATGGAATGAACGAGTTAAGCCCAAGTTACTTGAAGTAACCTGGCGGCAGAAGCGGAGTTCACGACCCACAAGTCGATTGGTTGTCAAAGAGCGAATGCCCGCCGAAAACCGGCTCGGGCGGGCCACCCGGACTGGGCCGAGAGTGGCGCCGTTCGCCTCGTAGATTTCA
>DAISJI010000009.1:5203-20600 GCA_036821585.1 Terriglobales bacterium | reverse complement strand
GCCTTACGCCTTGAGCCTTATGCCTTGCGCCTGCTAACGTTGAGCGTTTCATCGGAGCGCTCATATGAAAGCTGTACGTTTCCACGAGTTCGGCGGGCCCGAGGTGCTGAAGTACGAAGACGTTCCCGATCCCCAATTGCGCAAGGACCAGGTACTGGTGCGGGTGCGCGCCTGCGCGATGAATCACCTTGACCTGTGGGTGCGCAAAGGTCTCCCGGGCGTGAAGCTGCCGCACATCAGCGGCAGCGACATCGCCGGCGAGGTGCTGGAGACGGGCGAATACATCAGCGGGATTGCCAAAGGCCAGCGCGTGATTGTTGCGCCCATGCATTACTGCGGACATTGCCGCTTCTGCCTCGCTGGCTTGCAGAACCAGTGCCGCGAGTTCACGGTGATCGGAAACGCTGTGGACGGCGGCAATTGCGAGCTGATCGCCGTGCGCCAGGATCAGGTGATTCCGATTCCCGATCACCTGAGTTTCGAAGAAGCGTCGGCGGTGCCGCTGGTATTCCTGACCGCGTTCCACATGATGGTCACGCGCGCGCAGATACGTCCGGGACAAACTGTGCTGGTGCTGGGTGCGAATTCCGGCGTCGGCATGGCGGCGATCCAGTTGGGCAAGCTATTCAATGCGCGCGTGATCGCCACCGCCGGCAACGACGAAAAGATGCGTCGTGCGCGCGAACTGGGCGCCGACGAGGTCATCAACCATTACCAGCAGAAGATCAGTGAAGAAGTAAAGCGCATCACGTCGAACCAGATGGCCGACATCGTCGTCGAGCACGTCGGCCAGGCGACCTGGGGCGAAAGCATGAAGTCGCTGAAGCTCGGGGGCACGATCGTCACCTGCGGCGCGACCACGGGCCCGAAGGCGGAGTTCGATATCCGCTTCCTGTTCGCGCGGCAACTGTCGTTTCTCGGCTCGTACATGGGCACCATGGGCGAGTTGCACGAGGTCCTGGGACACGTCTTCGCCGGACGCCTGAAGGGAATCGTCGATTCCACCTTCCCGCTCAGCGAAGCGCGCGCCGCCCACGAACGCATGGAAAAGAGCGAGATGTTTGGCAAGATTGTGCTGCAACCGTGAGCAGGCACTTGACGTAAATGTATAATCAAGTATTATACAATCGTCAAGGAGGTGGCCGTGCGATGGCTATTCACCAAGAGGTCCTCAGAGTTGCGAACGAGATCGCCCGGGGCCGCGCCGACCGGAGTTTTTCGCCGGAGGAAGTTGTTCGTGCGCTACCGCATTTGAACCAGAATTCCGTCCGCACGCACGTGGTGAGCCGATGTTGTGAGAACGCCCCCAAGAACCACGCGCACAAATGGAACTATTTCAAGCGTGTGGGCCGGGGCCGGTATCAGGTTGACCCGGCGTATTGCAAAGAAGGTGTCGTGGAAAAGGCCAAAATTAAAGCTGCAAAACGAAAACGGCCGGAGAATGACGCGTTGCGCCAGACGATTCATTGCATTGTGCATCACGAGCCCGAAGCGTACGTTGCCGAGTGTCTGGAGTTCGGAGTGGTCACTCAAGGGGTAACGTTGGACGAAGTGGTGGAGAACTTCCGGGACGCCCTGGCGCTTCACCTGGAAGATGAGGACTTGGCAGCATTAGGGTTCGATGCCCAGCCTCGCGTACAGGTCGTGGTGGAACTGCCACTCGCGTCGTGAGCAGAATACGGCAGTTGTCTGCAAAGGACGTCTTGCGTGCCCTGGCAACGTTTGGATTCGGGGTGGTCACGATTCGGGGAAGCCACGCAAAGCTTCGACGAGTGCTGAAAAGCGGCGAGCGGCAGACGTTAACAGTGCCGATTCACAAGAGCATCGCTCCCGGGACCGTGCGCGCAATCTATCGGCAGGCGCAGCGCTTCATACCGGAAGAGGATCTTAGGCCGTGGTTCTTTCACGAAGATCCGGATTGAAATCGAGGCACTCCGAGGCTGAGCCGGAGTCAAGGGCCAAGAAGTCACAATGACGAAAGCAGGTCAGTTCGGCGCTGCGCTGCTGGTGCTATTGGCCGTATATTGCGCTGCGCAAGACAAGCCCTCGGAAAAGGTATTTCCGATGGCCAAGGGAACCACCTGGGTCTATTCGGCGCATGTGAAGTGGGGCAAACCGGGAACGGAAGCCACCGCCAGCAAAGACCTGCGCTGGACTGTGACCGTGGCCGACGCGGCGCAGAATGGCGACATCGCCGCTGCGCTTTTGAAGGGCGGACCGTGGGACCTGGCGTGGTACGAGCCCAACGTGAAGCCGCAGGAACACCTCATCGTGCGGATCGGCGCCACGTATTACCTCCTGCATGACGAGGCGGCCGCAACATTTGCCGACATCAAAGCGGGAAAGACCAGCGACTTGACGGAACGCCTGGCCGACGACATCTGGTTCCAGATGCCGATCGAGATCTCCGACAACTTCTGCGCGCCCGAAGCGGAAGAGCGCGCGCCGATGGGTTGCTGGTCGGTGGAAAAGATAACCACTACCCATTCGCTCAGAGTGCCCGGACTGCCGCCAACGCCGGAAGCGACCGAGTACGTGCTCTTCTTCATGACCAATCCCGACACGGAGATGGTCACGCTGGTACCGGGCGTTGGTATCTTCTCGTGGCAGTACCAGCACCATGGCACGGTGGCGGAAGCGTCGCTGAAGTTGGTGGAGTACCGGGCCCCCGGAGCGCGAGTTTTGCGCCGGCCATTGGCATCTAAACATTGAGCCCTTAGAATGGAGGGTTATGGCTGACTTCGATAAAGGCCAGGTGCGCTTCGACAACCTGGAAGGCGCGCACCAGCACGGCCAGCGCGGCGTGATGCGCGAAGTGGAGTTGGGCGACACGACTCCCGAGGGCGTGATCATGACCACTCTCGACAACGCCGTGAACTGGGTGCGCAAGAATTCGCTCTGGCCGATGAGCTTCGGCCTGGCCTGCTGCGCCATCGAAATGATGTCCATGGGCGCGTCGCGCTTCGATATCGCCCGCTTCGGCGCCGAAGTATTCCGGCCATCTCCCCGCCAGGCCGACCTGATGATCGTTGCCGGCCGCGTCTCGCAGAAAATGGCGCCGGTTATCCGCACCCTTTGGGAGCAGATGCCGGAACCCAAGTGGGTGATCTCCATGGGCGCCTGCGCGACTTCCGGGGGCGTCTTCAACAACTACGCGCTCGTGCAGGGCGTGAACCAGGTGATTCCAATCGACGTCTATGTCCCCGGGTGCCCGCCACGTCCGGAGCAGTTGATCTACGCCATTACCATCCTTCAGGAAAAAATCCAGAAGGAGCGGGGATCGTTCAAAGACGCGCTAAACCTGACTTAGGCGAACGCGACGGACGCTCCAGGCTCCTCCTCCTGCGCAGCATGGACAAAGACGCGCAGGGAACGGCGGCGCGCGCTCTGGTCACCCGCACTTGTAAAATGGTCGGCCCTGCTATGCGGGGCTGGACTCGTACATGAACCCGTTGGAAATTTCGCCGGAGCAGTTCCGTCAACTGGCCAATCGCGTTACCAACCTCACCACCCAATACCTGGAATCCTTGCCGCAACGGGAGTCGTTTCCCAGCGCAGCGACGGGGGCCAATACGACCGCGGCCTTCGACAGCCCGCTTCCACGGCAGGGAATGGGCGATCATGCACTCGATGCACTTACGGATGTCTTGCGGCTCTCCCGCGCGCCCAGTCCGCGCTTTTTTGGCTACGTGCTGGGTTCCGGCGATCCGGTTGGTGCGGTCGCCGACCTGCTGGCGAGCGTGCTGAACCAGAACGTCACCGCGTGGCGTTCCGGCCCGGCTGCGGTCACGATTGAGCGGACGGTGGTGCGCTGGCTGGCGGAAGCGATTGGCTGCGGCAAATTTACCGGCTCCCTCACCGGCGGCGGATCTTCCGCGAACCTGATGGGGCTGATGATGGCGCGCGAGTCACGCCACGCCGCCAACGAAGAAGGTGCGCGCGGCGGCGTGGTGTACGCATCCAGCGAGGTTCATATGTCGATCGCGAAGGCGATGAGCCTGCTGGGGCTGGGTCATCGCAACCTGCGCATGATTCCTGTCGATGAGAACTTCCGCATGAAGGTGGAGGAACTGGAGCGCGCCATCGAAATCGACCGCACGGAAGCGAAGTCTCCGATTGCGGTAGTTGCGTCGGCGGGCACGGTCAATACCGGCGCCATCGACCCGCTGGAAAAGATCGCGGCCATCGCGCGCCGGCATGGGCTGTGGATGCACGTGGACGGCGCCTATGGAGCGCTGGCTGCCATCGCCGCGCCGGACAAATTCCACGGGCTGGAACTGGCGGATTCACTCTCCCTCGATCCGCACAAGTGGCTTTACCAACCTTTGGATTGCGGCTGCCTGCTCTTCCGCGATCCCACTTACGCGCAGCGGGCGTTTGCCCACAGCGGCGATTACGCGAAATCGCTTTCTTCCGACCCCATCGAGGGCTTCGCGTTCTTCGAGGAGTCGATGGAGCTGTCGCGACGTTTCCGCGCGCTCAAGGTATGGCTGTCCTTGCGCTACCACGGACTGGAGACATTTCGCCAGGCAATCGAGCGCGACCTCGGTCATGCCCAGGCGCTGGCCCAGATGGTGCGGGATTGCCGGGACCTCGAACTTCTCGCACCTATCGAGCTGAGCGCTGTGTGTTTCCGTCATCGCGGCGGTGACGACGCCTTTAATCAGCGCGTGCTCAAGTGCGTGGTGCGCCGCGGCAAGGTGTACATCTCCAACGCGACAGTCCACGGCAGGTTCGCGTTGCGGGCCTGCTTTGTGAACCATCGCACGACCGACGCCGACGTGCGCGCGGTCGTCGAAGAGGTTTTAGCGGCGGCTCGGGAAGTGTAATTGGCTCGGCTTGCTTCTGGCGGCCTGTTCTGGCGGGTTTCGGGGGCATAGGTGACACATCGCCGTGGTACAAAGGTAGGCGTCATGCCTTCTAAGGACTCATACAGCGGCGACCGCCGTTCGGTTGTCGCTACGGCTCCATGCCGCGCGGACCTGGCCGGTTCGACCCTGGATCTCTGGCCCCTGTACCTGTTCCATCCCGGCGCGGTCACCCTCAATTTCGCGATTTCAATTCTGACCACTTGCCGGATCACCCCGCTGCCGGGCAAGTCGATCCGCCTCCGCTCGGTGGACACGAACCGCGACGAGACTTACGCGGGCCTCGATGAATTGTGCAGCGCGCAGCGCCACCAGCACACTCTCGGCGCCCAACTGGTGAAGTACTTCGCGCCCAAGGGTGGGTTCCTGCTGGAAACCACCTCGGAATCGCCGGCGGGCGCAGGCATCGCCGGGTCGTCCGCGCTGATGATCGCCACCACTTCCGCGCTGGCGCGCTACACCGGGCGCAAGCTGGAAAAGGAGAGCATCCGCCAGATCGCGCAAAACGTGGAAGCGCAGATTATCAACGTCCCCACCGGCTGCCAGGATTACTACCCGGCACTCTATGGTGGCGCGAGCGCGGTGCACCTCAACGTGGACGGCATCCATCGCGAGGCCTTGCCGGTAGCGGCCGAAGATATCGAAGCGCGCTTCCTGCTGGTATACACGGGCGCGCCGCGCCAGTCCGGCATCAACAATTGGGAAGTATTCAAGGCGCACATCGACGGTGTAAAGAAGGTCGTCCGCAACTTCGAGCAAATCTCGCAAATCGCGCAGTGCATGCACCGGGCGATCGGGAAGGCCGATTGGAACGAAGTCGCCGAATTGTTGCAGCAGGAGTGGAAACTGCGGCGCGCCAACTACACCGGCATTTCGACGCCGCTCATCGACAAGCTCACGCAGGTTGCGCAGCGCAATGGCGGCCGGGCGGCGAAAGTCTGTGGCGCCGGGGGTGGAGGCTGCGTGGTATTCATGGTGCATGAGGACGCGAAAGAGCGCGTCGCGGAGGCTTTGCAGAAGGCCGGCGCCCACCTGTTGCCCTTCCGCGTCGCGCAGAAAGGCGTCGTGGTCACGGTCACGAAAAACTCTCGCGCCGCCGGAGCCTAGAGATTGACCCTGTGGACCGATGAGGACGGCAAGCTGCGGCTGGGATGGCGGATCGTCCTCGGCATCCTGCTCGCGTTGGCGGCGAATTATCTCGCCGGGGCAATCGCCAGCGCCGCTGCCAACAGCCAGCGCAGTTTTGAGTTTGTCTACCGGCCCACGCTCCTGATCCTACTGCTGGCATGGTTCTCAGCCATGCTGCTGTTTGCCGACCGCGTCGATGCGAACCCACTCCAGGCGCTCGGGCTCGGCCGCAAAAGAGCGCTGTCCGACTCGTTGTTTGGCATGTTCGTCGGCGCCGGCTGCATCTGTGCTGGCGTTGCCCTGATTGCCGCATTGGGGGGGGTGTCCTTCTCCATGCGAACGAACCGCCATACTGCCGCGCTTCTGCTGGTAGAGGTCTTTATCCTGGCCACGGGCGCCATGGCTGAAGAATTGATGTTTCGCGGCTATCCCTTCCAGCGCATTCTGGAGGGTGCCGGACCGGCGGTTGCCATCGCGGTGCTTTCGGTTTTCTTCGGGATTGCCCATCGCTGGAATCCGCACGCGCACGACGCTGCGCTTTTGTCTCTCTTTAACACGATATTTGTCGGTGTCCTGCTGGCCTTTGCCTATCTCCGGGTGCGGAATTTGTGGCTGCCGTGGGGAGTGCATTTTGGGTGGAATGCCGCTTTGGGTGTGCTGTTTGGGCTACCCGTGAGCGGGCTCAACGACTTTTCCGTGGTCGTGCACGGTAAGGCCACCGGGCCGGTTTCGCTGACCGGGGGGCCTTATGGAATCGAGGGCGGACTGGCCGGTACCCTGGCCATCCTGGTCGGCTTCGTTCCGCTGTATTGGTTTACCCGCCGCCGGGCGCCCGAAATTGCAGCAAGCCCGGCTGCGGAGACCAAGGCTTAGGGGCCTCCGGGCCGTTCCGGGTTGCTGCCGCATCCAAGTAACCGTCGGGCGGATTTTCCCTCTATTTGCATAGAGGGCTATAATTTTCTCAGCCCTGCCAGGTACTCCCATGTCCTCTCGTCGCAGTACGTGGTTCGTAGCGGCAATACTGCTGCTCAGCATGATCGCGCTCGGCGATGACAAGAAGTCCTCGTCATCGACGCCGAAGATGGACGAAGTCACCCGCATGCAGTTGATCCGCGCCATGAATTCGGAAATCGTGTACATCCGCCGTCCTTTTCCCATGGGCTATAAGGGCCTCACGATCAAAAATGGCACGGTGATCCCCGGCGAGCAGGAAGTGCAAAGCATGGTCGCCCTCTACGGTCCTGCCGTGAAACCCGGCGACCAGGCGCGCATCACCGCGATTGACTTCAAGGGCGACAACAAGATCATCTTCGAAATCAACGGCGGTCCCAAGAAAAAGCAGAAGTGGTACGACCGCATCCAAGTCGGCACTGGAAACGCGAGCGTTACCAATCCGAACCCGCAGACCAACCTCAATGCACGCGGCTCTTCGGTCACGCTGGAGTTCGACAAGTATGTCCCCTTGTTGAGTCCCGACGAGTTGAAGAAACTCCTCTACCCGGTATTCGATTTCAACGCGGTATCGGCGGTGGAAGCATACTTGGACACCATTCCCCCGAAGGTGAAAGAGGCGATCCAGAACAAGCAGGTCCTGGTCGGCATGAACCGCGAGATGGTCGTCTACGCGATGGGCCGCCCGCCCAAGAAATACCGCGAGCAGAATTACGAGGAGTGGATATACGGCACGCCGCCGGACCCGGTGCAGTTCGTGCGCTTCGTCGGCGACGAGGTAGTGCTGCTCGAAATCATGAAAGTGGACGGACAAAAAACCATCCGCACTGAGAAGGAAGTGGACCTGAAACCGGCAGTGGCGCAAACCCAGCCCGCGGCGCCAGCGGCGCAGCAGGGAAACGATACTGGTCAGGTGACTAAGCGCCCGACTTTGAAACGTCCAGGCGAAGCAGCACCGCCAGTGGCCGAGGGGCGCTCGGGGAAAATGCCCTTGCCGGGCGACGCGCAGCGTGGCCCGATGGACCCGCCGCTATCGCCCGGTTCTCCGGCAGGGGCCGGATCGCCCTCTCCGGGCTCGCCCACCGGCATTCCGCCCCAGTAAGCGGAAACTAGCCGGGAACTCAGAAAAACCGCCGCCCGACGCGGCGGTTTTTCTTTGGCCGGAACGGCTGGCGCGTCGTACTTGCGGGAACAATTGGCGGCTGCGGCTGCTGGCCTTTACACTGAGGAGGTGAAGATCGCACTGGGCCAGATCAACACTACGATCGGAGATTTCAGCGGCAACGCAGAAAAGATCGTGACCTTCGCGCAGCGGGCAAGGGCCGCCGGCGCGGAGTTGGTCATGTTCCCCGAGCTGTCCATTTGCGGGTATCCGCCGCGCGACCTGGTCGAGAACCCCGCCTTCGTCGCCAGGAACCAGCAGACCGCGGAGCATATTGCGGCGGCAACGCGCGGCATCGCAGTGATCTGCGGCCTGGTTACTGCCGCCCATGCGAAAACCGGTAAGTCGGTGATGAACTCGGCGGCGCTCTTGTCCGACGGACGCATCCAGGTCATTCAGTCCAAGATGCTGTTGCCGACCTACGATGTATTCGACGAGTCCCGCAACTTCGCTCCGGCGCAGCGGCAGGAAATGTTCACCATCGGGGGATTGCGCGTGGCGCTGACCGTCTGCGAAGACGCCTGGAACGACAAGAGCTTCTGGAACCGGAGGCTTTATGTTGTCGATCCGGTGGAAGAGCTCATGCGTGCCGGGGGAGAGGTGCTGCTCAACATTTCCGCTTCGCCCTTCTATGCCCGGAAGCAGGAGCTGCGTCGCCAGATACTGTCGGCGCTGGCCACCAAGTACAAAGTACCGGTGGTGATGGTGAACCAGGTGGGCGGCAACGACAGCCTCGTTTTCGACGGCTCCAGCATGGCAATCGCGCCCGACGGCCGGATCAAGGCGCAGGCTAAGTGCTTCGAAGAGGACCTGGTCCTGTTCGACACCGAGACGCTCGCGGGCGACATGCACGTCTGTGAGCAGGGGACCGAGGCGGATGCTTACACCGCACTGGTGGTGGGGACGCGCGACTACGTCCGCAAGTGCGGCTTCCAGCGCGCCATCGTGGGGCTCAGCGGCGGCATCGATTCGGCGCTGACGGCCTGCATCGCGGCCGATGCGCTGGGACCCCAAAACGTCATCGGTGTCGGCATGCCCGGGCCCTACTCCTCGGGCGGCAGCATCGACGACGCGCGCGCTCTGGCCGCGAACCTGGGCATACGTTTTGAGCTGATTCTCATCACCGGCATTTTTAACGCCTGCCTGCATGCGCTGAAGCCGGTTTTCGCCGGACGCGAAGCAGACGTGACGGAAGAGAACATCCAGGCCCGCATCCGCGGCACGCTGCTCATGGCACTGTCGAACAAGTTCGCGGGCTTGGTGCTGAGCACCGGCAACAAGTCGGAACTGGCGGTCGGATACTGCACCATGTACGGCGACATGGTCGGCGGACTGGCGGTGATCTCCGATGTCCCCAAGACGATGGTGTACCGTCTGTCGGACTACGTGAACTCGCGCCAGCCGGTGATACCTCGTTCGACGATTGAGAAACCTCCGTCGGCGGAGTTGCGTCCCGATCAGAAGGACAGCGACACGCTTCCGGATTATGCTGTCCTCGATGCGATCCTGGAGGATTACATCGAGGACAACAAGACGCCGGAGCAGATCGCCTCCGGACGGAACTTCGATCTGGCCCTGGTCCGTAAGGTGGTCCGCATGGTCGAACGGGCCGAGTACAAGCGCCAGCAGGCCGCGCCCGGGTTGAAGATTTCCGAAAAGGCATTCGGAGTCGGCCGGCGATTTCCTATCGCGGCTCGTTCGGAGACATAGAAACAAATCATTTGGGCGCGATGACAATACTTTCGCGGTCCCAGGAAGACAGGAATGAAAACAAAATTCGCAATCGGTGTTCTCTTGTTCGCAGCACTGGCAGTGGGCCAGGCCACCAAGCCCGCGGCAAAAAATCCCGCACCGTCGGGAACTGCTCCCACAAAATCCGAAGCAGCCCGAAAACCGGCGGACACGGCGAAGCCGGCGGGCAATACGGCCGCCCCTGGGCTGCCCTCGCGTGCCACCGCCGAATCATTCATCCACCACGCATTCGGCTGGGACCCGCAGTCAAAGCTGACCGTGAAGGACGTCAAGTGGTCTCCCGCGGCCACCGTTGCCGAGATCGACGTACATGCGGAAACTCCCACAGGCCCCGGCGACCGCGCCATCTACGTCACCTCGGACCACAAGAACACCATTGCCGGTCAGATGTTCCCGTTTGGCGGCCAGCCCGGGGTGAAGCCGACCGAAGCGCAGGTGGACGCCTTCGTCAAGCAGATCACCGCCAACAGCCCGGGCCTGACGTGGACGGTGCTCGAAGTGAAGCCGAACGCGCTCGATAACCTCACGGAAGTGACCGTAGTGCTGACCAATGCGCAGGGGCAGCGCGGTGGCCAGCGCTTCTGGGTCACACCCGACGGCCAGCATGTTCTCCTCGGGGAAAACGGCCCCTTCGGCGCAGATCCCTTTGCCGCTGCCCGCGCCGAATTGACGAAGGGGATCAACGGTCCCTCGAAGGGACCGGCGACAGCGACGATCCTGCTGGTTGAGTTTGGCGATCTCGAGTGTCCGAGTTGCAAGGCGGCGGTGCCGATTGTGGAACGACTGCTGAAAGAGGTCCCCAATTCCCGCCTCGTCTTCCAGCAGTTCCCCCTGACCCAGATCCACCACTGGGCTTACAAGGCGGCTCAATTTGGCGATTGCATCGCTCGCCAGAACAATGGCGCCTACTGGAAGTTCATGGACGCCGTGTATGGCGTACAGGAAGACATTTCCGGGCACGTGGAATCGAGCGACCCGAACAAGAAACCCGATCTCAGCTATGCCGAGCAGAAGTTGACCGAACTGGCCGGACAATCGGGGATGAACGGCAAGCAGATCGCGACTTGTGCCGCGGACCCGTCGACTTCGAATCGGGTGGACCGCTCCATGGAACTGGGCAAGCACATGCAGGTGACCGGCACCCCGACTCTGTTCATCAACGGGCGCAAGATCCAGACCCTCGGAAGCATGCCCTACGATTCGCTGAAAAGGCTGGTGGAATTCATGGGCTCGCCGGCAGCGAGGTAGTGACGGCTGCGGGATCCGTTCAGTCCACCGCGCGGACCGGAATCAATGTGCTTCCCGACGCGGGCTTGCGCACAATGTGCGGCGTGATCAGTACCAGCAGCTCGCCTGCGGAGTCCTGCGGCGTATTGTGTGCCGTGGCCCGGTTCAGGATAGGTATGCGCGAAATCCCGGGGAGTCCGGAGAGGCTGTTCGATTCCGACTTTTCGATCATTCCCGCGATAATCGCCGTTTCGCCGTCACGAACGGAAAGCGAGCCCGTGTAACTGCGGCTGCTGATCACCGGGATTCCGTTGAAGCTTGCGCCGGTGAGCGCCTTCATCTCCATCGTCAGGTCGAGCGTGATTTCATTCTGATGGACCTGCGGCTTCGCCTTCACCATCAGCCCCAGGTCTTCGAAGGTGAACGACGGAAACGGGTTCTGGTACGTCTGGTTTTGCAGCACCTGGGAGATTTGCGACGTGTTGAAGATGGGCGCGAACGACGCGTTCATGATGGGGTAGCGTTCGCCGATCTTCAGCGTGGCGTCGGTTCCATGCGCCGCGCGCAGCGTCAGGTTCTGGATGGTCGTGACGCGCGAGGAGTTCATCGAAAAGTGCAGCGTGCCCGGCGCAAACGGTACGGCAAAGCGCGTCAAGCCGCCGCCAAACGTCCCAAACGGGTTCTGGAAAATCGAAGTCTGCTGGTTCTGGAGCTGCTGCAACAGTGCGGCGATGCTCGACGTGTTTGCCTGGTTGATGCCGCCCGACGAGATGAGCTGGTTGATCAGGTCTTGTATGTTGGGCTGCTGCAATATCGCCAATGCAGCCGAGCTCAGGTTGAATGCCTGCCATTGCAGCGGCAACTCCAGGCCCATGTCCTTGAGCATCGACCGGTTCACCTGCAACACCTGGAATTCCAGCATCACCTGCGGCCGCGAGATGTCGATATCCCGCAGCAGTTCCGTGGCGGCATCGAGCAGGCGCCGGGGCGCCCGCACCATGATGCTGGAAGATTCCGGCTGGTGCGCAATCTGCCGGATGTCGAACAGCGTGCGCAGCACGTTCAGGACGTCGTTGAGTTCCGCCGCGGTCGTCGCGTCCGGCAGGTAGAACGTTCGCAGCGACATGCGCTCGAATTGCGCACGGTTTAGCGTGTTGTCGGCCAGCAGCAGGAAGCGTTGTTCGGAAACCGGCGTCCAGAACGTCTTCGTCATCGAACACGCCAGGCTGATCGCGCGCCGGAAATCCACATCGTCCACGTCGAAACGGATGGGGCGGGCGGTCACGCTCTCGTCGAACTCGACCGTAAGTCCGAAGTCTTTCGCGATCTGCTGGAACAGCCCGCGCGTGTCGCCGCGATAATGATAGGAGTGAACGCCGGTGGCCGGCGTAACGCGAAGCTCTCCCGGCGAATCGCCAATGGTCAAGTGCGACAGGTTGATGGCCGGAAGCGGAAGGGCATCGTGCAACCGCTGCTGGGCGAAATCATTCGACGGATCCAGCGCCAGCGCCTGGCGAAATTCCGTAGTCGCGCGCTCCGAATTGTGATCGAGCAGCAACTGGTTGCCCGAATCGAGATGGCGCAGCACCAGCTGCTGGCGCAGGATTTCGCGGGTCGTCAGGTATTCCAGATCGTTCGGCACCAGTCGCGACGCGGCTTCCACGGCGTCGAATGCCTGTTGCGTCTTGCCCAGCTTGTGCAATTCCAGGGCGCGGCTGAAGTCCTTCTGCGCTTGCTTCAGATCGGACTTGGACACGCCGCAGGCCGCGACGGTGCGGAGTTGCGAACAGGCCCTGACTTCGATCGCCGACTGCGGCGCGGACTGCCCCCATGCACACAGTGAAATCAAGGCAAGCGAGGCCGTCAGCAACCGCATGGCGGAATTGTACCGGAGCAGCACCTGTCAGGTAGACGCAAGTGCGTTGGAAACGTCACCGCGGTTCGGTGCGGCCGGAGACGCAAGAATCGGGGTCCGAGGGCGTGCAGTCGCTCTCCATCGTCAACTGGGATGCTCAACGCGGCTGCCCGATGCGCTCGGGAATGATGATCCTCTCCACCATCGTCGCACGGCCGGTGGCGTCGTCACACTCGAAGTACACGCCGCAGAAATGAACGTCGTTGCTGGCCGCCTCCCAGCGCGCCGGCATGCTGGTGAGAAACCGCTGGATGACCAGCTCTTTCTGCACGCCGATCACGCTGTCGTAGGGTCCCGTCATACCCACGTCGGTCTGGTAGGCGGTGCCTTTCGGAAGTACCCGCGTATCCGCCGTCGGAATGTGTGTGTGCGTGCCCAGGACGGCGGTCACGCGCCCATCCAGGTACCAGCCCAGCGCGCTTTTTTCCGAAGTCGCCTCGGCGTGTATGTCCACCAGGATGATTTTTGCCTGCGTGCGTCCGATGAGTTCGTCGGCGACGCGGAACGGGTCGTCATTGCTGGGCAGGAAGACGCGGCCTTGAAGGCTGATCACCGCATAGGGCGTATCGCCAACCTTGCCTTCGTACATGCCAAAGCCGGGCGTGCCCGCCGGATAGTTCGCCGGCCGCAGGATGCGGCGTGCCGGGTGGCGAACGTCACCATCCGCGGCGTTGAAGTAGTCGATGATCTCCCGCTTGTCCCAGATGTGGTTGCCGGTGGTGATCACCGCGATCCCGAGGTCGAATAGCTCCTCGGATATCTGCGGCGTAATGCCGAAGCCGCCCGCGGCATTTTCGCCGTTCGCAATCACCAGTTCGACCTGGCGGCTGCGGACAAGTTCCGGCAGCCGGTCGCGCACCATGGTGCGCCCGGGCCGTCCGAAAATATCGCCGATGAAAAGAATTCTCATGAGGACAATCGCGAACGATTGATGCTATCACGCGATTAGTGCGCCAGTTCGGCAGTGGTGAGGAAGTCGTAGTTTCCCGGCGGGCTGAGCTCGATGTGCGTTACCCGCCGCGAGTGGACGATCACATTGTCGAGATACCAGAGATGAATGTAGGGCAGATCGCGGCCGAGCGCCTGCTGGACCTGCGCATAAATCGCCCGCCGTTTCCCGGGGTCAACTTCGCGCCGGCCGTCGTCGATCAGGCGATCCACCTCGGCATTCGAGTAGTAGCTGCGGTTCGCGCCCTTGGGCGGCATACGGCTGGATTGGAAAGCGTACTCGAAGATGTCGGGATCGTTGTTGCCGCCGATCCAGCGCAGCGAATAGAGCTGGTACGCGCCCTTCGTGACGTCGGAGAAGAACGTCGCGAACTCGTAGGTGCGAATTTCGAGCGTGATCCCTACCTCCCGGAGTTGCTGCTGCAGCACGGCCGCCAGCAGGCGCGTGGTCTCCTCGGTCGAGGTCTTCATCGTCAGGTGAAAGCGGACGCCGCCGCGCGCGGGATATCCCGCGGCGTCGAGCATTTGGCGCGCCTTCGCCGGATCGTATGGATAGGGCCATGCCTCGGTGTATGCCCACGACTGCGTCGGCAGCACGCTGGTCGCCGGACGCGCCATGTCGCGCCACAAGTAGTGAATCAGCGGCCGGACATCGATCGCATGGGCCAGCGCCTGCCGCACCCGCTCGTCCTTCAGCAACGGATCGTGAAGGTTGAGCGCGAGGTACTGATAAATGGTCCCCGGACTGCGCTCCACCACCAGGTTTGCCTCGCGTTGCAGCGCCACCGTCGTGTCGGCAGTCAGCGAGTTGAGCGCGACGTCCGCCGATCCTTTGCGAAGTTCCAGCGCGCGCGTCGTGGAATCCGGCACAACGTTGAAGCGCACCCGTTCCAGCCGGGGCCGCTCGCGCCAATACTGTTCGTTGCGCTCGATCGCCACTTCGCGGTCCTGCTCGTTGTTCACCAGCCGGAACGGGCCGGAGCCGACCGGGTGCTTGAAAAAGTCGGCGCCGCTCCCCTCCGGCACGATGCCGATCGCGCCGTTCGACACGTTCCACAGCAGGCTCGCCCACGGTTCCTTGAGATGGAAGATGACGGTCGTATCGTCGGGCGCTTCGATGCGGTCCACGAAACGATAGGTGCCCGACTTCGTGGTGCGAATCGAGCCGTTCATGATCGAGTCGAAGGTGTACTTCACGTCGCGCGCGGTGAGCGGACGTCCGTCGTGAAAGCGCACGCCCGGATGCAGGTGAAATTTGTAGGTGAGCGGGTCGGGAGTCTCCCATGACTCGGCCAGCCACGGCTTCAGGTTGAAGTGCTCGTCACGGTGGACCAGCGCGTCGAACAGCAACTCGTCAATGCGCTCCGATTGCGCGTCAATACCGACCCGCGGATCGAGATTGGTCGGGCTGCTCTCGATGATCATTACCAGCGTGTTCGGGTCAGG
>DAISJI010000009.1:0-5103 GCA_036821585.1 Terriglobales bacterium | reverse complement strand
TTGCCCAGGACCGCCGCCCGCTCGGCTCCGGTTGCCGCCGGAAGATTGCCGGGCAAGCGCTGCCAGGTTTGATAGGCGAGAACCGCGAACGCCACCGCCTCTTTGCTCTCCGAGGGAAGGCCAAAGTCGTCGCTGGTCTTGATGGAAAGCTCGGGCAGTTGCTCGCCGATCATCTTCATCAGCGTGCGGTTCTTCGAGCCACCGCCGGAGGCGATGAACTCGTGGAAGAACTGTGGTACGCCACTCCCGGGCGGAACCATGAACATGCGTACCGAGCCCGCAATCGAACGCGCGGTCAGGGCCGTGGCCGTCGCGACCACGTCTTCTTTCTTCGCGCCGCGGCACATCTTCAGAAAGCTCGCGACATATTCGCGGCCGAACTCCTCGCGTCCGGCGGTCTTGGGGGGATGGCGCCGGAAGAAGGCCCCGCGCAGCAGGCGGTCCAGCACATTTTCGATTGGCTTACCTTTGGCAGCGAGGCGTCCATCGCGATCGAATGGCTTGCCGAAGAGTTTTTCCGTCACCGCATCGATAACCATATTGCCCGGGCCGGTGTCGAAGGCGATGACTTGCTCGGGCGCCGCGCCCGCCGGTATGGCGCTGAAGTTGGCAATTCCGCCGATGTTCTGCACGATGCGTCCGCGGCGCTCGTGGCGGTAGAGCAAGTAGTCGAGGAAGGGAACCAGCGGTGCGCCCAGGCCCCCGGCCGCCATGTCGGCTGGACGGAAGTCGGTGACTACCGGTACGCGCGTACGGGCGGCAATGATCGAACCCTCGCCCGTTTGCCATGTGCACGCCATATCGCGCCCCAGGTACGGACGAAAGTCGCCCTGGTGATAAAGCGTCTGCCCGTGACAGCCAATCAGGTCCAGCTTCAGCCGCGCACTTTTCGCCGCCGCGTAAATGGCGTCTGCGTACAGTTCGCCGAGAAGAAAGTTCAGGCGCGCCAGGTCCGCTACTTTCGCCGCTTTGGCATTCATCGCCGCCAGAATCGCACGCCGGACTTTTGCAGGATACGGCGCTTCATATTGCGATAGGAGTTCCAACTTCGTCCGAAACCCGCGCCCTAGAACCCGCACGATGGCCACATCAATGCCATCGGCCGAGGTCCCGCTCATTACGCCCGCGACGATCATGGACTCCTTTGTACCAGAATTGAGGTGCACGGATGAGTGGCAATGCGGTTTGTTCCGGAATCCGGAATCCCTAAACGGGCGCGGTCTTTTCCAGCCGGACCTCTTCGGTGAGCTCCCAGAGCGCGCGCCGAAGCCTGTCCAGCGTCTTTTGCGATGGTGGTGGAGTTCGGCGGCCCGCTAGCCCTGCTTTTTTCTTCAGCGCCATCACCCGAGCGGCTTTCTCGGCGATTTGCGCGGCGAAGCGGCGGTCGCGCTCGGCGGCCGACAGTACCGCTTCGTAGCAGCTCCAGGCCTTCTCCTCGTTGTGGCAGACGGGGAACAGGTCGGAGCCGGCCTTCAGCGTCTCGACCGCTGCGTCCTCGATCGACGCCGTCGCCAGCACGCCGCCCATCTCCAGGTCGTCGGCCATCACCACGCCGCGGAAGCCGATCTTCTTGCGCAGGATATCAACCATCCATTTCTTCGACAGCGATGCGGGCGCGTTGTCGCGCGTCACCGACGGGTACGCCGCGTGCGCCACCATGATGATCGGCATCTGCTTGTGCAACTTGCGGTACGGGAACAAATCTTCGTTCCAGAGCTTCTTGGCCGGCTTGCTGATCGACGGCAGTTCCTTGTGCGTATCAAGATTGGCTTCGCCTAGCCCGGGAAAGTGCTTGCCGCAGCCGATTACGCCCGCCTCGCGCATGCCCCGCAGGACTTCTCTCGCGAAGGTGACCACGTCTTCCGGATCGTCGGAGACCGTGCGCGAAGTCAGCACCGGGCGCGATGGTTCGAACCCGATGTCCACCACGGGATTGAAATCCACGTTGAAGCCCAGCGCGCGGCATTCGTCGCCGAGGATGCGCCCGTGCTTGCGGAAGAGCTTGCGATTCCCGGTAGCGAAAACTTCGGCAGCCGCGGGTGCCGGGGCAATTACATCCTTCAGCCGATCGACCGTGCCGCCCTCCACGTCCACGCACAGAAACGCGGGCTGCTGAATGCAGACCTGCGCCTCGCGCAGGAGCTTCCACGTTTGCTCCGCGCCGGTAATGTTGCGCTTGAACAGGATGATGCCGCCCGGCTGCAGTGACGCAAAGGTGGAACGCAGCCGCGCCGAGCACTCGACGCCTTCAAAGCCCATGAGGAGCAGTTGGCCGACTTGCTGGCGGAGATCGAGATTGAACTTGGGTGCCATGAGAGAACCTGTAGGAACGATGAACCGGACAGAGTATCGCAGCCGCCGAGGGCGGGCAAACGCTACTTCAACTGTTGCTTGAGCATGTGCAGTAGGTTGAGTGCTTCTAAAGGCGTTAGGTGATCGAGGTCGGCGTCACGAATCTGCTCCACGATCTTCTGCGACAGCGGCGTGAACATGGTCAACTGAACTCCGCTGGCGGGTTCTTGCTCATCATGCGCGAGCATTCCGGTCAACTGGCGCTCCTTCGATTCGTGTTCGTGCAGCACTTCGCGCGCGCGCTGGATGACCTCGGATGGAAGTCCGGCGAGCTTCGCGACCTCGATCCCGTAACTCTTGTCCGCCGCGCCCGGCTCCACTTTGCGCAGGAACACTACGCTCCCGCCCGTCTCCCTTACCGACACGTGATAGTTCTTCACCCCGCTGAGCAGGTCGGCCAACTCGGTGAGCTCGTGATAGTGCGTCGCAAATAAAGTTTTGGCGCGCGTGCGGGCGTGCAGGTACTCGATCGCCGCCCAGGCAATCGCCAGCCCGTCATAGGTCGCCGTACCGCGCCCGACTTCGTCGAGCAGGATGAGCGACTGCACGGTGGCGGTATTCAGGATCGCCGCCGTCTCCGTCATCTCGACCATGAACGTCGAGCGCCCGCGCGCCAGGTTGTCGCTGGCGCCGATGCGGGTGAAGATGCGGTCCACCACGCTGATCCGCGCCGACCGCGCCGGCACGAACGATCCCATTTGCGCCATGATCACGATCAGCGCCGCCTGCCGCAGGTAGGTGCTCTTGCCGCCCATGTTCGGCCCGGTCAATACGGTGATCGCGTCGCTGGTCGAATTCAGGTACAGGTCGTTGGGGACGAATCGCTCCTGGCTTCCGGTCAGCTCGGCGCGTTCGACCACCGGGTGCCGTCCCTCGCGGATTTCGATTTCGCCGCTTTCCGTCAGTTGCGGACGGCAATAGTTGTGCACCGCCGCCAGGTGCGCCAGGTTTGCCAGCACGTCCACTTGTGCAGTCGCCAGCGCCGTCTGCCGGATGCGCTTGGCCTGCGCGGCAATGGCGGCGCGCAGTTCGACGAAAAGCCTGCGCTCGATTTCGACGATCTTCTCCTGCGCGTCGAGGATCTTCGCCTCGTACTGTTTCAACTCGGGCGTGGTGAAGCGCTCCGCGTTCACCAGCGTCTGCTTGCGCTCGTAATCGGAGGGCACGTGGGCCAGATTGGCCTTGCTGATCTCGATGTAATAGCCGAACACGTTGTTGAACTTGACCTTCAGTGAGTTGATGCCGGTGCGCTGCCGTTCCCGCTCCTCGATCTGGGCGACGTACTGCTTGGAGTTGCGGCTGAGCGAGCGCAACTCGTCCAGCTCCGCTTCCACGCCGGTGCGAATCACTCCGCCGTCGGCCAGCGAGAGCGGCGGCTCCTCGATGATGGTGCGCTCGATCTGGTCGCGGACATCGCTCAGTTCATCAATTGACTCGTGCAGCCATCGCGCTCGTTCCGAAGCGAATCTGCCGAGTGCGGTTCGCACATTCGGCAACCGTCCCAACGACACCGCCAGCGCCAGCAGGTCGCGTGGGTTCGCCGTCTCCAGCGTGACCCGGCTCAACAGGCGTTCCAGGTCAAGCACGCCCTCCAGCGCGCGCCGCAGCTCCTCGCGCCCGATGCTGTCGCGCGTGAATTCCTCCACCGCGTCCAGGCGGGCGTTGATCTCCGCCACTTCGATCGCCGGGCGCAGCATCCATCCGCGCAGCAGGCGCTTGCCCATCGGCGTACGCGTTTCGTCCAAGGCCCGGAACAGCGTGATGTCCCCTCCGCCGGTGAACAGAGGCTCGATCAATTCCAGATTCCTTACCGTGACCGCGTCCAGCACCAGGCAGTTCTGGCGCTCGTAAAAACCGATGCGGTCCACGTGGTCGAGCGTGCCGCGCTGCGTGCTGCGGACGTAATGCAGGATCGCGCCCGCCGCCGCCGCTGCCGCCGGACGCCCCGCCAGCCCGAATCCCTCCAGCGAGAGCACGCCAAAATGGTTCTCAACCAGCGGAATGGCGTAATCGGGCGAGAAGATCCAGTCATCGAGCGGCGTTTCCGCCCACGGCGCCCGCGAACTTCCCCGGTCGCCACCCAACTCGAACAGCGGCAGGGTAGAGCCGTACAAGACCTCCCGCGGACGCAGTTGTTCCAGCTCTTCGAAGATTCGCCGGTCCGCATCCTCGCCGATGAACTCGGTCGCGCGAAACTCGCCCGTCGAAAGATCGAGAGCCGCAAAGCCCGCGCTCGCATTTTTTCCGGCCGACCCCCGCGCCACCGCTGCCAGAAAATTATTCTCTTCCGATTGCAGCGTCGCATCCGCCGCCGTGCCCGGCGTGATAACGCGCGTCACCTCGCGGCGCACCAGTTGCTTCGCCAGCCGCGGGTCTTCCATCTGATCGCAAATGGCGACCTTGAATCCCTTGCGAATCAGCTTGGCGATGTATCCTTCGGCCGCGTGGTAAGGCACCCCGCACATCGGGATGGCCGTGCCTTTTTCCTTGTTGCGCGAGGTCAGCGTGATTTGCAGCTCGCGCGCGGCGGTAACGGCGTCATCGAAGAAAAGCTCGTAAAAATCGCCCAACCGGAAAAAGAGCAGTGCGTTCGGATGCTCCTTCTTGATGGCCCTGTACTGGCGCATCAGCGGGGTGCTGGGGCCGGTTTCGTGCGCCGCATCCGGGGCCCCCGACGCGGCCCGATTTTGGCCGTGGCGGGGTGGTTGTGTGGGTGTCGGGTCCATGGGCGAAGAGCGGCGCGATTATATC
>DAISJI010000008.1:0-21042 GCA_036821585.1 Terriglobales bacterium | reverse complement strand
CACAACATTCTGGAAGTGCGCCTGTTGCACCTGGAAACGAAGAACTACAGCAAAGTGCTGGAGGCGACGGTACGGGAACTGGAGGCAAGCCGCGAGGTGATTCGCCTTAAAACCCTGGAGGAGCGAAAGCAGCGCGAGCAGGAATTAGCCTTGGCGCAGGAAACTCAGGAGAGCCTGCTCCCCCGTTCCCTACCTCAGTTTGAGAATTTTCGCATCCATGCTTTCAACAAACCCACACGCTATGTGGGAGGAGATTTCTACGATTTCCTGACACTGAGTTCAGGGGAATGGGTGGGGGTTCTGGCAGATGTCTCCGGCAAGGGGATGCCCGCGGCCCTGTTAAGTTCGATGGTGCTGGGCGCTCTGAGCATGGAATTTCGCTCCCGGCCTCAACCGCAGGAGGTCTTGAACCGGGTTAACCATCTCCTCTACGAAAAGTCTCTTCCCTCCCAGTTCGTTACGCTCTTTCTCGTCCTCCTGGATGCGCAGGGTATGGGGCAATTCATCAGCGCGGGACATAATCCGGCCTATTTGTTCCGTTCCGCCACGGGAACGATCGAAGAGCTGTTTCCGGACGCTTTTGTCCTGGGGATGTTCGATTCCGCTTCTTATCAATCCCGCACGCTCCATCTCGACAAAGGAGACATTCTGGTGGTGTATTCCGACGGCCTCACGGACGCACAAAACCAGCAGGAAGAAATGTTCGGAGAAGAAAGACTGCTAAAGATCATTCAGCAAGAGGCCCCCTCGGGAAGTCACGCGCTCGAGCAGAAGCTCTTGCAAGCGATTGAGGAATTCACCCAGGACGTGCCGCAAAATGACGACATCACCTTCGTGGTCGTGGAAAAATGTCAGTGAGAGAACCGGGGTGAGTCGCGGAAAGCGCGGAAGGTCAGTGGATTATTCTTGTAGAGTGGGGCGGCGCACCACAAGGGAAATGATACTCGACTAACCCGGCGCGTGGCCGGCCCGACGGGTACGCACGGGGATATTGCAACAGCGGGAGCCCTCGACGCTTAGTGGTGCGTCGCGTCTCGTGCAGCTTGTCGTTTCTTGATGAATGCAAGGACGCGTACCCGCTTGGGTGCTGTGATGTTGAGAAACGCGACGCCGGTCCCCTTAGTGGTCGCGTGCCGCACGACGCAGTTGATTTCGAGCGGTTCTTCGCTATTTTCCAGCCGGCACGCAACCGTCATCTCGTCTCCGACTCTGTGATGGTGTCCGGAAACCAGGCCCATGCCTGCTTCATTCATCTCGGTAATCAGGCAGCGCGAACTGCCCCATCTTCCGTGGCAGGTGCCATTCAGCGCGACCGGCCACCGCGGAAATGCTCTCCGCTGATCGTTAGGATCGTGTTCGGTTACTGATTTCTCGACCAACGCGGTTCGTCCTCGAGCCAAGACTATTTCGTGAAAATATACATCACAAGGGTTCAGACTTCATTCGCAAGCAAAAGGGTGTACCGGCTTCAATCCGGGCCGCGTGCCAGGTGCCTCACCCTTCTGGAATCGGGAAGAATTCACAAAGCATTCATCTCGTTGTAATCGGATGTTAACAACGCGTTGTTACACCTCTATAGAAGAGGAGAGACAACGTGAAGAAACTTGCCGCACTTTTTGTCGCAGTAGCGGTGTGCGTGGCGCCGGCGTTGGCGACCGACCTGAACGGAGCCGGCGCGACCTTCCCGTACCCGGTCTATTCGAAGTGGTTCTCCGAGTATCACAAGGCGCACGGCAACGTGCAGATCAACTACCAGTCGATCGGCAGCGGCGGCGGCATCCGCCAGATGCAGGTCGGAACGGTGGACTTCGGCGCCAGCGACGGCCCCATGACCGACGAGCAACTGGCCTCGACCCCTTTTAAAGTCTTCCACCTGCCGACGGTACTGGGCGCGGTGGTGCCCGCCTACAATATTCCGGGCGTCAAGGGTGACTTGAAGTTCGCGCCCGACGTCCTGGCCGACATCTTCCTCGGCAAGATCACCAACTGGAACGACGCGCGCCTCGCCAAGGACAACCCGGGTGTGAAACTCCCGAACAAGGAGATCGTGGTGGTGCACCGCGCCGACGGCAGCGGCACCACCTACATCTGGACGGACTACCTCACCAAAGTCAGCAACGACTGGAAGAACGGCCCGAACAAAGGGACAGCCGTGAAGTGGCCGGTGGGTCTGGGCGGCAAGGGTAATGAAGGCGTTGCGGGGCTGGTGCGGCAGATGGACGGCGCCATCGGGTACGTCGAGCTGATCTACGCGCTGCAGAACAACATCAGTTACGGCGTGGTGCGCAACGCAGCCGGCGCTTTCGTCAAGGCCAGCTTGGAATCGACGACCGCAGCCGCGGCTTCGGTGAAGAGCATGCCGGCAGACTTCCGGGTCTCGATTACCAATGCCCCGGGTAAGGACGCCTATCCGATTTCGAGTTTCACCTGGCTGTTGGTCCCCGTGCAGTGGAAGGACGGGACGAAGAAGCAGGTGATGGTGGACTTCCTGAACTGGATGCTGGACCAGGGGCAGGGAATGGCGCAATCGCTGAACTATGCACCCCTGCCGAAAGACGTTGTGGAAAAGGAACGCGCGCGCATCAAGGAAATCAAGTAACTTCCTATTCGAAACGCGGGAGCGGTTAAGGAGAGAAAGATGAGACAGATGAAGTGGTGTGCTCTTCTGCTTGCGGCCAGCACCCTGTCCGCGCAAACGGCGGACACGAAACCAGCGCATCCGGCGACGAGCAATGCTCTGGCGCGGAAGAGCATGCGGTCCGCCGCAACCTCGGCGGACATCCAGGCGCTTCGTTCGATGATCGAGCAGCAGCAACAGGCGATGCAGGAACTCCGCCAGCAATTGCAGCAGCGCGACGCGCAGATGCAGCAACTGCAACAAACAGTAGAGCGGGTACAATCGGCGGCCTCGGAAGCGCAGTCGAAGGCAACGTCGGCGGAAGCGGCTGCTAACGAGCAGAAGAGCACGGTGTCGGCGCTGCAGTCCGACGTTAGCGACGTGAAGGCAAACTTCACGCAAACCGCGCTGCAGACGCAGGAAGACCAGAAGCGCGTGGGTGAGATGGAACACCCGGCCGCGGTCCACTACAAGGGCATTACGATTACGCCCGGCGGATTTCTCGAACTCGGCACGGTCATCCGTAACCGCAACGAGAACGCCAGCTTGAACAGCGCGTCCGGTGACGGCAACATTCCCTTCCCTGGTTCGCCGAACGGCACCCTGAGCGAGTTCCGCTTCGACGCACGCCAGTCGCGCATTTCGTTGAAGGGCGAAGGCAAGATCGGCTCGACGAAAATCACCGGCTATTACGAGGTGGACTGGCTGGGCGCCGCTCCCACCGCCAACGAGAACCAAAGCAACAGCTTCAATCTCCGCCAGCGGCAAATTTGGGGCATGGTCAACTTTGCCAACGGCGTGAGCTTTACCGGTGGGCAGCAGTGGAGCCTGTTTACGCTGACGCGGAAGGCGATGGAGAATGGCAGCGAGTTCCTGCCGATGGTGATCAACGCGCAGTACGTGATCGGCTACGACTGGACGCGCCAGCCGGGGTTCCGCATCATGAAGAACTTCCACAATAAGGTGTGGGCGGGGTTCGCGGTGGAGAATTCGTCGATGGTACTGTCGGCGCAGAGCTTCGGCGCCGCTGCGCCCGCGCTGGTGACCACCGGCGCGCCGTCGAACAACATCACGCTGGCGGGCATTCCGCTGTTCGGATTCAACGGCAGCGCGAATGCGATCGCGCCTAACGGCAACTTCACGCTCGCCAATACTCCCGGCGCCAACGGGGTTTCCACCAACCTCGCTCCCGATCTGATCGCCAAGCTCACCTTCGAGCCGGGCTGGGGACACTTCGAGATCAAGGGCATGGCGCGCTTCTTCCGCGACCGCTACGCCGGCCAGAACAATTCGACCGCCGGCGGAGGCTTGGGCGTTGCGGCAATCATGCCGCTGGTCAAGTCGAAGCTGGATTTCGTGGCGGAAGGCTCGCTCGGCAACGGCATGGGGCGCTACGGGTCCGGCGGAGGCTGGGACGTCACCATCAAGCCCGACGGAAGCGTAAGGCCAATCCGCAGCTACCACGGCTTGCTGGGTCCGGAAATTCACTTCGGCAAGAACCTGGACATCTACGGTTACTTCGGCGCGGAGTATTACCAGCGAACCATGTACCTGACCTCGGCGACTTCCGGTATCGGGTACGGCTTGCCGTTCGCAACCAACACGAGTTGCAACCTGCAACAGACCACCACCACGGCCGTGCCGGGCGCGTGCAATGGCAACACGCGCGTGGCCTGGGAGTTCACGCCGGGATTCGCCTACCGCTTCTACAAGGGGACTGCGGGCACGGTGCAGATGGGCGTGCAGTACTCGTATAGCGAACGCGCGCTGTGGAGCGGGAACGGTGGACTTCCGGCGGGTTCGGCGGGCATCGCTCCGACCGGCAACGTCAGCCAGGTATTCACCAGCTTCCGCTACGTGCTGCCGTAGAGCACAGTTTTAACGCTGAGCAAAAAGAACGCGCCGGCCAACCAGCCGGCGCATTCGTGTTGAGTTCGCCTCGGATCCTTCCATCAGCAGACGTGCTGTTCCGCCTGCATCAGCGGTGGAACCAGCACCTGCTGGTATTCCCGCCGCAGCATGGCGTGGGCACGGTGCAGCCGCACCTTGACGTTCGCCGGAGTTATTTTCAACTTGCGGGCGGTGGTCTGTGTATCTTCGCCCCGCATCTCACGCAGGATCATGACGTGCCGGTAGTTCTCCGGGAGCGACATGATGGCGCTGTGCAGCAGCGTCGCGTGCTGTTGGGCCGCGACCCGCTGCTCGGGATTCGGCGAGGTATCGGGTACGGCAAACTCCTGCACTTCGCCGTCGCTGTCTTCGTACTCCAGCGATTGGGTCTTGGCGCGGGAGGAAAGTTTCGCCAGGGCTTTATAAAGCGCAATCCTCGCCAGCCACGTGGAGAAACGGGCGCGGCCGGCAAACTGGTTCAGGTGTTCAAATGCGCTTACGTACGTGTCCTGCACCACATCTTCGGCTTCCGCTTCATTGCGAAGGACCGAGACGGCCACTCCAAATAGTCGCTTCCCATGCCTCCGGACAATCGTTCCGAAGGCTTCCGTGTCGCCTGAAAGTGTCTGAGCGACGATTTCTTCATCGCTACGAAGGTCGAGCCCGCGATATTGCAGCTTGCAGCTTTCCACGCCATCCCTCCCTGTAGTGTTCCGAAGGTAATTGGGCGCGCAAAGCCGGTTGTCACGAAGATGTAAACAGATTGCAAAATGAATGATGAGGGAAAAGCTTAAACATCGGCCCGGCTGCGCGCCAGGCTGGCTGCCTTTTCCGGGACGGCCCCCGGGTGCGGCGACGATAGAAGCGGCAATTGCACGCGGATCACGGTCCCGGAAGCGGATGTCTGTTCGACGTTGACCTCGCCGCCGTGGTCCTGGACGATTTTCTGTACGACGGTGAGCCCCAGGCCGGTCCCGTTTTCTTTGCCATAGCTCACGAACGGATCGAAGACTCGGATCCGCATGCCTTCGGGGATGCCCCGGCCGGTGTCGGAAACCCGAACTTCCAGTGTGTCGCCGGAGTGGCGCACCGTGATCTCGACCTTCCCGCCTTCGCGTCCCACCGCCTCGCACGCGTTAATGATGAGGTTCTGAAACACGCGGGCGAGCTTGCCAGGATCGAACCAACCTTCCACTGCGGCGCCGTCCACGGTGATGTCAAGGGCGCTGAAATCGTGATACGCGCGGACGGTCTGGATGGATCGCGCGATGATATCGCCCAACGAGGTCCAGGTAAGCCGCAGCGATTCGCGTGGCCGTGCAAACTCGAGCAGCGATTCGATCAGGTCGGTCATCTCCGTCACCGCCGCACGCAATTCTTCATACAGCTCATGTCGCGAGTGTAGGTTGCGCTCGTCGCTGAGGAACTCCGCGTTGGCCATGATGGCGGTCAGGTGGTGGCGCAGGTCGTGCGATATGGAACTGGCCATCTGTCCGATCGTGGCCAGGCGTTCCGCCTCGAGCAGTTCGCGCTGGGTGTGCTGCAAACTCGTACGCATCCGCCCGAACGCGGTGGTGACCTCGGCGACTTCGTCACCTCCGGCGACGCTGAGCGGGTAATCGTAATCGCCCGTTCCGAGGGCGCGGACGCCGGCCACCAGCTTCTGCAGTGGCCGGGTAAAGGTCTGCGAGACCACGAACACGAGAATGCTGCCCGCGAACAACGCCACCAACCCGAGTCCGAGCACCAAACGGTCGAGTTGGCCGATGAACGCCTGCGACTCGCGCAACGACTTCGCCACGGTGAGCCGCACCGCCGGTTGTGTGTTCGCAGTCAGGTCGAGCGAAGTAACCAGGAACGGCTCCGAGGCGAGCTGCAACTGCACCGGTTCCGGTGAGACGCCGACCGTCGCGCCCTTAAGTCCTAACTCCGCCTCTTGCTCCGGCGAAAGCGTGCTGCGGACCAGCTCCGGGCCGTACCAGAATGCCACCTGGCTCGCCGCCACCTGGCTGAGTTGCCGGGCGGCGCGCTCATCGAGTTCATACCCGACCACCAGCAGGCCTACCATGTTGCCTTCGTTTTCCGGACCGAAATAAATGGGCTGGATCGAAACCTCGTACAGGTGATTGGCGCCGTACCACCAGCGTGTCGGCCGGTCGGTATCGAGGGAGCGTTTCAGGAGCGGCTCGGCGACCTTCGAGGTGAACCCCGATGCCGCTCCATGCAGCGCAAATACCGATCCTGACCGGGATGCAAGGAGAAACAAGTCGGCGCCGGAAAGCCGCCAGAGATCGGCAGAGGCATCCTGGATGGTCGCTGGATGCGCGGTCGTCATCAGCGCGCGGGAAATGGGCAGGTTCGCCACCAGCTCGGCCGCGTGGCTGAGCGAAAGTTCGCGCTGCCGCTCGACGTTTTGAAAGGAAGCGACCGAGTTGCGCAGGTCCTGGTGGATCTGCTCGCGCAGGTGCTGTTCCACGGTGCGCCGGACCTGGAACAAGCTGGTCGAGGTGAGCCCGGCCGAGATCGCGAGCATGGCGAGGAGAAATTTTGTTCTTAAACGCAAGCGCGCCACCCCTCCTCGCCTTCGAAATTACGGAACAAACTTGTAACCCACGCCGTGCACCGTCCGAAAATGCACCGGATTCGCCGGGTCGCGCTCGACCTTCTGACGCAGCTTGAGCATGTGGTTGTCGACCGTGCGCGTGGTCGGGTAACTCTGGTATCCCCACGCCTCGTTCAGCAACTCCTCGCGCGAGATCACCCGGTCCGGATTCTGCGACATGAAGCGCAAAATTTTGAATTCCTGCGCCGTCATTGCGATCGGCTGCCCCTCCCGGGTGAGGCGCATGCTGTTGAAATCGACCACCACATCTCCGAAACAAAGGACGTCGCCGGCGGCGGCCGGCTGCCGCGTCGAACGCCGGATGGCGCCCCGTACCCGCGCCAGCAGCTCGCGCGGGCTGAACGGCTTGGTGACGTAGTCGTCCGCGCCCAGCTCGAGCAGCGAAACCTTGTCCACTACATCCGACATCGCGCTCAGAATAATCACGGGTGTATTCGGGGTAGCGTTCTTAATCTCGCGGCAAACATCCCGTCCCGACATGGCCGGCAGCCGCAAGTCGAGTACCACGGCGGCAGGCGGTACTGCCTTCGCCGCTTGCAAGCCCGAACTGCCGTCAAATGCCGCATCCACCGAATAGCCTTCGGTTTCAAACAGGCGCCGCAGCGCCTTCTGCACCCGGCGGTCATCCTCCACGATGAGAATCTTTTCCATGACTGCTCAGACCGGGCTGGCCCGCTGTGGCGCCCGATACCACTGCAACGGTAAGGTGGTCGTCAGCCGGTGAAAGTTACAGGATTCTAACTTGTCTTGCCCGTTTTTGCGCGCCGGAAGCCGGGTTGGCGCGAACTCACGGGAGCCATGAGTTCGGTCATGGATTCCAGGTTGGCTGCGGCGGACGAGGCGAATGACACCAGGCGTCCTGAATTACGGTCGATAAACATGCAGCCGACATCGGGAAGAAACCGGTACGAAAATTGGCCGAGGGTGCCGGCGGCGGCGGGCCAGTTGGCGCGATCCTCAATAAACGTGCAGTCCAAGTTGTCTCCGTGCCAGTTCATAAGCTGCCGGGCGAGTTCCGAGGAGTGTCGATGAACGGACGGAATATTCGTCTCGATTCGTATCTGCCCCGAATCCGAGCCGGAACTTAGCAGTGGCGCGGGCGCAAATCGCAGCATCAGGTCGGGAATCTCGCAGTGCGGAGGAGGAGAGATGTCTGCGGTTGCAGCCGCGCCCGCATCGCTATCCGTCCATTCGTCAATCCATGCCGCGATCTGCTGGGGAGATCCGTCGCAAACCAGCGAATACGCCGGGATCTTCGCCAATTCCGCGATGATCGCATGCTGGGATTCGCGGGCAGGCGCAAGGCAGCCGGGGACCCGCTCGAGTGCCGGCCGAAACTGCGCCTCCACCTGCTCGGGAGTCAGGCGTGTCCAGTTCGGGCTGCTCCTGGGTTCCCGCCGATAGAACAAAAGCCGGTGCGGACTGCACGTGTAGATGCGCGACGGGCTGAGGGAACTCGCAATGTCAATCTCGTATGCCAATTCCCCGTTGAGGGAGCGCGTGATTTCGTGTGCGCCTAGTTCCGGGAAGAAACGCCGCGTGTCGGGAAGCAGCTTAATGGGGACCGGCAGCCCGGCAGCTTGAAGACCGTTGGACCCGCGCATGAAGTAAGTCCAGTCGTCGCTCAGTAACTGGAAGCCGCGCTGGGCGAGTGCGTAGGACAGCGTCGATTTACCCGCTCCCGACAGTCCCGAGATGTGCAGCCCCATCCCGTTGCGCACCAGGGTTGCACAGTGCAGGGGGGCGATGCCGGCGGAAGGACTCGCCAGTCCAACCAGCGCCGGTACGATCACGCGGCGCCAATAGTCGCGGTTCTCCGCCAGGGCGCGGCTGATGGTTCCCACTCCGCGGCAGCCGAGCAAATCGAAAATCATCACGTCGGTGCTGCTGAATGCGGCCAGGACCATGTGATCGCGGGCCCGAAAGTACGGAGCAGTCCACAACCGGTCCTCGCCGTCATTCATTTGGAGGTCAAGCCGGAAGACCGTTCCTGCTTTGCTGTCGCTTTCGGGAAATGCGCTGCCGAAGCTTGCCGCCAGGGAATGGCTGTCGGTGGTCAACTCCCAAGCACATCCCACGAACGGATAAACGCGGTGGATATGTACTTCGGCCGTAGCTGCTGGAACCGCAGTCATTGGTGCAGTCATGGAGCCGGACCGAAAACGAAAGTTACAGCCCGAATTTTGGCGCGCGCTTGTAACCGTCGGCAGATGAGGTGCTCTGTTGAGCGCTCGGCATGTGCGTCGCGCCGGGTCTTGGGAGCGGGTTACGAGTGAAAGGTTCCACCAAAATCGTTTTCTTCTTTCCGTCTTTCTCCAGCAGCGAGGCGACCGCGCCGCTTGGGCTGTTGGCGATTGCAACGCCGCTGCTGCGGGCCGGCTACGACGTTCGCATCATCGATTCCACCATCACGCCGGACTTCCAGCGCCGCGTCGTCGAAGAGTGCCGCGACGCGCTTTGTCTCGGCGTCTCTCTGGTCACCGGACCGATGATCCGCGAGACCGCGCAGATCGGGCGCGCGGTCAAGGCGCTGTATCCCAACCTCCCCATCATCCTCGGCGGCTGGCATCCTTCGCTGCTACCGGACCAGACGCTGGAAGCCGACTTCGTGGACATCGTGGTCCGCGGCCAGGGTGAACAAGCGATGCTGGAAATCGCCGACCGGCTGCACGCGGGCGATTCCGTGGACGACGTGGCCGGCATCGGTTACAAGCGCGACGGGAAGTGCTGCTTCACTCCCACGCGCGAGCTCCAGCCCTTGTCCGCGATGCCGCCCAAGGCGTATGAACTGGCCGACTTCGATGCCTACGAGCGCCTCTGCGGCAAGCGCTGGGCGATGTACACGTCGAGCCTGGCCTGCCCGTTCAATTGTGCGTATTGCACCAACGCCGCGGTCTACGGGCGCAAGTGGAATGCACTTCCCGCTGACCAGATGGTGCGCGAGACCGTCGAGTTAACGCGCCGTTACCGTCTGCAACTGCTCTGGGTGGTCGACGATAACTTCCTGGTGGACCTGGACCGCGCGAAGGCCATCGCCGCCGGATTGGTTGAGGCGGAGGCGAACTTCGAGTGGAGTGTCCAGGCCACGACCAACCTGGTCGCGCGCCTGTCAATCGACGACCTGAAACTGCTGCGTCGCGCCGGACTGCGGCAGGTGTGCCAGGGCGTGGACTCAGCGTCCCCGGCCATCCTGCATGCGATGAATAAGGAGTTCCAGGATTTCGAATCCATCTACGAGTCGGCGCACCGCTGTATCGAGGCGGGAATCCGTCCGTCGTTCAACATCATCTTTGCTTACCCCGGAGAAGGTCCGAAGGAGCGCCGCGAGACGGTGCGATTCATGATGGACGTCTGCCGCCGCTTCCCGGGCGCCGAGTTCTGGACCAACATTTTCACACCGTATCCGGGTTCGCCCATCATGCAGCGCCCGGCGGAGATCGGAATTCAGCCGCCAACTTCGCTGGAAGGTTGGGCCGACTTCTTCCCACGCTATACCGTCCTGCCCTGGCTGAAGGGACGTGAGCACACGCGGCTCCAGGTGATGCGCGACTACTTGCGCATCGCATTCGACCGTGTGCCCATCGCGGCCGACACGCGCCGTCCGCTCACCCGCACGATCCAGCGCGCCATCAGCCTGCCGGCGCGCTGGCGGCTCGATCACGATATCTACGCCGCGCCTTGGGAATTGTGGCTGAATCGGCAACTCAAGAAAATGCCCGTGCCGTTGCGTCCGTCCGTTGACGCCAAGCGCCTGGAGCCGGCGGCGCAAGCGAGCTGCCCGTGACGCCGAAGGTGGTGCTGTTTTATCCGCCCTACGACGGTCCGCCGTTGAGCGCTCCGTTGTGCCTGCTGTCGTTGGCGGGCGCGCTGCTGGAGTCGGGGATCGAGGCGCGCGTGATCGACGCCGCAGTGACTCCGGATTGGCCGGCAGTTCTGGCCCGCGAGTTGAAGGATGCCGTAGGCCTTGGCATCTCGGTTCTGACCGGACCCATGATTCGTGGCGCGCTGCGTGCGGCGCGTATTGCGCGCGCGTGTCGCCCTGAATTGCCGGTTATATTCGGAGGCTGGCACCCCAGCCTGGTTCCCGAGCAGACGCTGCGCAACCCGCTGGTGGACGTCATCGTCCGCGGTCAAGGCGAGCGGACGCTGCTGGAACTGGTGCAGCAACTCGTGTCGGGCGGAGGCGCTCACGGAATCCGCGGCACTTCGTGGCGCGAAGGCGACCGCTACGCGCAGGCATTCGACCGTCCCGTTGAGAACCTGAATCACTTGCCCACTCCGGCCTATCACCTCGCCGACTACGACGAGTACGCGCGTGTTTCCGGCGCCCGCAAGCTGTCGTACGCCACCAGCGTGGGATGTCCTTACGCCTGCCACTACTGCACCGACCAGGTCTTCTACAAGCGGCGCTTTAACGCCTATTCCGCCGAGCGCGTGGGACGCGAAGTGCCGGAACTGGTGGAGCGCTACCGCATCGAAGAGGTCGCGCTGCTCGATTCGAATTTTCCCGTGGACGTGCACCGGGCGGTGGCCATTGCACGCTCCTTCGTCGCCTCCGGCGTGCGTTTTCGCTGGACCTTCCAGGCGTCCACCGACTTCCTCTGCCGCATGACGGAAGACGACGTGCGCGTCATGGCCCAGAGCGGGCTCACCCACATGGGGTTTGGGACCGAGTCGGCTTCGCCGGACGTCCTGGCGCTCATGAACAAGAAGCACCAGCGCATCGACGAAATGTACGAGACGGCGCGCAAGGCGGAACTCGCCGGGATCCACGTTACGTACAACCTGATTTTCGGCTATCCGGGCGAGACCGAGGCGGACCGCATCGAGACCCTGCGCATCATGGGCGACATCGCGCGCCGCCATTGGAACGTTAGTTTCTCGCCCAACATTTTCACGCCGTATCCCGGAATTCCGATCTGGCCGCAACTGCGCGAACTGGGTGTTCACGAACCGCAATCGATGGAAGAGTGGGCGGACCTGCCGCTGGGACAAAACGTCTTGCCGTGGCTGCAAGGGGAAGATTTGAAGCGGCTGCGCGTGATGCTCCAGTTCTTCCTGCTTAACAACCAGATCCGCAAGGCCACCAAGTCAACGCCTGCACTCCGCCGGGGGTTCCGCCGGATGCTGGGCGCGCCCGTCCGCTGGCGGCTGCGCAAGAGTTTTTTCCGCGTTCCTTGGGAACTGGCGGTGGCGCGGGTGGCGGAAAAGGTAATCATGCGGCGCTCGCTCATCACCGGCGTGCCGCTGCGCGAAGACATGAACGAGGCATGCTGAGGAGAAGACCATGGTCGACGTGCTGCTGACCCATTCCTATCATCTTTTCTACGACCGCAAGCAGGTCCGGAAGATGCAGCCGTACGCGCCGCTGGGAACGCTCTATGCGGCCGCCTTGCTGCGCCAGCAGGGATACTCGGTCGCCGTCTTCGACACCATGCTCACCGATCCGGCCCGGTTCAGCGCCGCGCTGCGCGAGCATCAGCCCAAAATCGTCGCCATCTACGAGGACAACTTCAATTACCTCTCCAAGATGTGCCTCAGCCGGATGCGCGAAGTCGCGTACGGAATGCTCGACGAAGCTTCGCGCCTGGGCATACCCGCGGTGGTGAATGGGTCCGATGCATCGGACAATGCGGCGGCCTATTTGTCACGTGGATTCGAAGCTGTCCTGCTCGGCGAGGCCGAATTCACGCTGCTCGAATTGGTTGCGTCCAGGCTGGGTGGAGAATCCGATTTCGACCACATTGAAGGCGTTGCTTACCGCAAAGGCGGGCATATTTTCCGCACCCGGCCGCGGGCCTTGTTGCGCGACTTGGACACCCTGCCGTTTCCCGCGCGCGACCTCATCGACATGAAGCCGTACCGCCAGGCGTGGCAGTCGGCCCACGGATACTTTTCGATGAACGCGGTCGCCAGCCGCGGCTGTCCGTACCGCTGCAACTGGTGCGCGAAGCCGATTTATGGCAACGCATTCCATGCCCGCTCGGCGGCCAGCGTCGCGGAAGAAATGCGCGAGTTGAAAGAGAGTTACGGCGCCGAGCACCTGTGGTTCGCCGACGACATCTTCTCCTTGAAACCCAGTTGGGCCGCGGAACTGGCTGACGAAGTCGAAAAGCGGAGCGCAACGATTGCGTTCAAGATGCAATCGCGGGTGGACCTGATGACGCGCGACACGGTTTCCGCACTGCGCCGTGCCGGGTGCGCCGAGGTCTGGATGGGCGCCGAGTCGGGCTCGCAGAAGATTCTCGACGCGATGGACAAGGACACGCGCGTCGATCAAATCTCGACGGCTCGCAAGAACCTTCAGCGGCACGGCATTCGTGCCTGTTACTTCCTGCAATTCGGCTATCCCGGCGAAGGCTGGACCGAAATCCAGAAGACGATCGACCTGGTGCGCCGAACACGTCCCGACGACATCGGTGTTTCGGTCTCCTACCCCCTGCCCGGCACGCGTTTCTTCGAGCGCGTTCACGAGCAGATCGGGACCAAGACCAATTGGTCCGACAGCGAAGACCTTTGCATCACCTTCCACGGCGCCTACACCGACCATTTCTACCGCGCCTTGCGCGACGCGCTGCATGCGGAAGTGGAATCGTGGAGCGGTTCCGTTGACGCGGTGAGATTGGCCGAATTGTGGCGCGAGGTGGAAGCGCTCGAAAAAACCTGCCGCGCCAACAATCCCGTGCTGCTGCCGGTGCTGCAGCCGGCAGCGGCGCTAGGACAGGCGTAAAGCATGGACCTGCTGCTTACACACGGGTACTTTCTCCGCGAGGACGCGCGCGAGCTTCAGATCATGAAGCCCTACGTGCCGCTGGGAATTTTGTACGTCTGTTCGCACCTGCGCTCGCGCGGCTTCGACGTGCAGGTCTTCGACTCCACCTTCCGCTCGAAAGACGATCTGTACGCCACGCTCGCCGCGGGTCCGCCATCGGTGCTCGGCATTTACAGCAACCTGATGACGCGGCCCAAGGTAGTCGAAATCCTCGCCGTGGCGCGCAGTTGTGGATGGAAGGCCGTGGTTGGAGGACCGGAGGCGGGCTCCTACGCGGCGGAGTACCTGGCCAACGGAGCGGACGCGGTCGTGATTGGCGAGGGCGAGGTCACGCTCGAGGAACTTCTTCCGGCGATGAAATCCGGTGCGAGCCTGGAAGGAATCGCCGGTATTGCGTACCTCGACCCCGGCGGCTCGGTCCGTACGAACGCTGCTCGCACGCAGATTCGCGACATCAATCTACAGCCCTGGCCCGCTCGCGACGCGGTCGACATCCAGCAGTACGTCGATACATGGCGCCAGCACCACGGCAAAGGATCAGTGTCGCTGATCACCGCGCGCGGATGTGCCTATCACTGCCGCTGGTGCAGCCACCAGGTATTCGGCAAGACCCATCGCCGCCGCAAACCCGCGCTCGTAGCCGACGAACTGGCATTCCTGATCGAGCGCTATCGCCCGGACATGGCGTGGATGGCGGACGACGTTTTCACCATCCATCACGGCTGGCTCTTCGAATACGCGGCGGAGCTGAAGCAGCGCGGTATCCACCTGCCGTTCGAATGTATCTCGCGCGCCGACCGCATGAACGAGCGCGTGGTGGACACGCTCGCCGAGATGGGCTGCTTCCGCGTCTGGATCGGCTCGGAGAGCGGCTCGCAGCGAATTCTCGACGCGATGGAGCGAGGCGTCACTGTCGAACAGGTGGGGGAAGCGGTCGCGCTGTGCAAGTCGCGCGGCATCCAGACCGGAATGTTCCTGATGTGGGGCTACGACGGCGAGCAGATTGAAGACGTCGAGGCCACCATCGCGCACGTGAAGCGCACCGATCCCGACATTTTTCTTACCACGGTCGCGTACCCGATTAAGGGCACGCCCTACTTCGATACCGTCGGCGACCGCGTTCAGGCCCCCGATGCGTGGGCGAAATCTTCCGACCGCGAGTTCCAGGTGCGCGGCCGCCATTCGCGGACGTTTTACAAGTACGCCGATCAGTTGCTGCGCGACGAAGTGGAGCAAGCCCGCCAGGGCGCCGATCCCGCCCTGGAGGCACGCATCGCCGCAGTGCGCAGCGCCATGCTGGCCTCGGCCGCGGAGGTGGAAGCATGATGAACGCGTGCGCCCCGGCGCGGGCTTTCGACCTGATTGCCGATAGTTACGACGCAACTTTTACCGAGTCTGTCATCGGCCGCGCCCAGCGCAATGCGGTGTGGCGCGAGTTGCAGCAGGCGTTCACACCCGGAGATCGCGTGCTCGAAATCAACTGCGGTACCGGTGTCGATGCCCTCATGCTGGCGCAGCGCGGTATCGCGGTGGATGCCTGCGACGTGTCACCACGCATGATCGCCGTCGCCGAGCAACGCCGGGCGCGGGAATCGGAAGGCCTTCCGGTGAACTTCAGGGTACTGGCAGCGGAAGACCTGCACGAACTTGAAGGAACGTACGACGGCGCGTTCTCCAACTTCGGCGGCCTGAATTGCGTGCCCGATCTCCGCTGCGTCGCCGTCGAACTTGGGCGCATGGTCCGGCCGGGTGGATCTCTGGTGATATGTCTCGCCGGCCGTATTTGCGCCTGGGAACTGCTCTGGTACGGCGTGCGCGGCCGCTTCCGCCGCGCCACGCGCCGCTGGAAGGGTCAGGCCGACGGCAAGCTGCGCGAAGGCTACAGCGTGCCCGTCTTTTATCCGACCTCAAAGCAACTCGCCCGCGCGCTATCGCCGTGGTTCCGCCTGGTGCAAAGGCGCGGCATTGGAGTCGTGGTTCCTCCGTCGTACGCGCAGGATTCGCTGCTCGGTCGTCCCGCATTCGTCCGCTTCGCCGAGCGATGTGACCGGTTCCTCGGCGAAACTCCCGGCATTCGCGCCGCGGCCGATCACGCTCTGTTTGTTTTCGAGAGGAGCCGCGCATGAACGCGGTGCAAACAGTCCGGCAATTGGCTCTGCCGCAAGCGGCGCACATGCGCTGCCCTGCCTGCAAGAAGGATATGGGCGAGTTAGCCTTTGCCGACGCCACCGCCCGCGTACGCTGCGACCTGTGTGGATTCGAAATCGGGAGTCGCAACGGCATTTGGCGCGCCTTGCCGCCTTGCCGGGAGTTGTACTTCCGGCGCTTTGTGGCCGAGTACGCGGCTATACGCCAGCGCGAGGGCCGCGGCTCCGACTCTGCTGAGTACTATCTTGCGCTTCCATTCCGCGACCTGAGCGGTCGCAACGCCTGGCAATGGAAGGTTCGGGCGTGCAGTTTTCGCTGTCTCGAGCGCAAAGTGCTGCCCGAACTCGAGGCCAAGTCCCGCGGTTCTCTCAGTGTCCTCGACATTGGCGCCGGCAACGGATGGCTGAGCTACCGCCTGGCCCTCCGCGGCCACGACGGCATCGCGGTCGATTTGCTCGACAACGGCTCCGACGGGTTGGGCGCCGCGCGTCACTATCAGTCGAGCGTGCGCTGGCCGATTACCACCGTTCAGGCTGAGATGGACCACCTGCCGTTTTCCGACCAGCAGTTTGACCTCGTGGTATTCAATGCCGCGTTTCACTACTCCGAGAACTACGCGCGCACTTTGTCCGAGTCGGTCCGCTGCCTGAAGCCCGGCGGTTGCGTTGCGATTCTCGATACACCCTGGTACGAGCGCGATGAGAGCGGCCGCGCCATGGTCCTGGAAAAATACGCCTCTTTCGAGAAGCAACACGGCACGCGGTCCGACAGCATCGCCAGCCTTGAATACCTCACGCCCGAACGCCTGCGCGGCTTGGAACGCGTCTGCGGCCTGCAATGGAAATCGGCGGAAGCGTGGTACGGCTGGAAGTGGGCGCTGCGCCCCTGGCAAGCCTCGTTGCAGGGACGCCGTGTGCCAAGCAAATTCCGCCTGTTCTGGGCGACAGTGGGGTCTGCATGATCATCCTCTTTAATCCGCGCGCCACCAAACCGAGAAGCCGCCGTTTTCCGTTGTCGGTGCTCGCCCTGGCCGCCGTGCTCGAAGGCCGCGAGGAGTACGTCATCGTCGACGGCAACGTGGACCCGCATCCCACGGAAACTATCTGCGACCTGATTGCGCGCAATAACGTTGAACTGCTGGGCGTCACCGTGATGCCCGGACCGCAGATGGTGGCCGCGATCGAGCCCTGCCGCACGGTGCGCTCGCGCTTCCCGCAAGTGCCGATCGTTTGGGGCGGGTATTTTCCGTCCGTCTATACCGACGCCGCTCTCAACGCGTCCTACGTGGACTACGCGGTCCGCGGCCAGGGCGAGGACACGCTGCTCGAACTGCTGGCTGCGTTGCGTGCCGGTTCCTCGCTGGAGAATATTCGCGGACTCTCGTTCCAGCGGCCGGACGGGACCAACCATCACGGCCTCGAACGCGTGATGAAAGGCCCCGACAGTTTCCCGTGGTACCCGTATCACCGCATTCCCGCCGAGAAATACGTACTGCCATCGTTCTTCGGGGAGCGCACGGCGTCGCATCATGCCAGCATCGGGTGTCCCTACAAGTGCGCGTTTTGCGGCGTCGTGCCCGCTTACGGCAGCCGCGAGAAGTTGGAATCGCCCGCGCGCACCGAAGCCATCCTCCGTCATCTCGCGCGTGAATACGGCGTTGACTCGGTTCAGTTCTACGACATGAACTTCTTCATGCGCGAGGAGCATACCCGCGACCTGGCCGACCGCATGGCGCCGCTCGGCATGCGCTGGTGGTGCGAAGGCCGTATCGACATCGTCAGCCGCTACTCCGACGCCACGCTCGAAGCGCTGCGCCGCGCCGGTTGCGCCATGATTTTCTTCGGCGCCGAGTCCGGTTCCGACTGGGTGCTGAAGGAGATGAAGAAGGGCATTACGACTGCGCAAACGCTGGCGGTGGCCGAACGCATCCGCCACTTCGGGATTATCCCGGAGTTTTCGTTCGTCATCGGCAACCCGCACGATCCGGAGCGCGACGCCAGCGAGTGTCTCCAGTTCATTCGCAAGATCAAGCGCCTGAACCCGCAGTCGGAGATCATCATTTATCACTACACGCCCGTGCCGCAGCGCGAACAGCAGATGTACGGCGAGATCAATGGACAGGTCGAGTTCCCAAACACGCCGGAAGAGTGGGCGAGCGAGAAGTGGCTGAACTTCACGCTGCGCATCGACCCGGCAACGCCGTGGCTCACCCGCCGCACCAAGGCGTTGATCGACGGTTTCGAGATCGTAGTCGCCTCGCGCTGGCCGACCGTCCAGGACATCCGCCTGCCGCGCTGGGGCCGGCACTTGCTGAAAACGCTCGGCAGTTGGCGCTACGGGCTCGGTGTGTACCGCTCGCCGCTGGAACTGAAGTGGGCACAGCGGCTCATCGAATTGCGCAAGCCCAAGTTCGAGAGCGTTTAGGAGCGTTGTGTCCAGTGCCAGTGAACTCGTCACGGTCAGCGTGGAAGAAGGCTTCCGCCGCTGGGCCGAGGTGTACGACGAAACGCCCAACCCTCTGCTCTCGCTGGAAGAGCGGCTGCTGGCGCCGATGCTCGGCGACCTGCGCGGCCGCACCGTGGTTGACGTCGGCTGCGGAACGGGACGCTGGTTGTCGCGCCTGAGTGGGCGCGGCGCTCATGCGTTGATCGGAATCGACCGTTCGCCAGCGATGCTGCAAAAGGCCCGCCGCAAGCCTGGCCCGGAGGCTGCGCTCTTCTGCGCGGACTCGTGCAGCCTGCCAGTACGAAGCAACACCGCCGACTTCATTCTTTGTTCGTTCACGCTTGGCTACATTGCCGACGTCGCCGCCCTCGCTCGCGAGCTGAAGCGCGTCGCCAAACCGGGCGCGGAAATTCTCGTTTCAGACTTCCATCCCGGCGCGCACCGCCGCGGATGGCGTCGGGCCTTCCGTTGCGGAACGCAGCAACTCGAAATCGAGAACTTCGAGCGCCCTCTCGACGAATTGACCGCGGCCTTCCGTAATGCGGGATTGGGGTTGCTCGAAATGGTCGAGGCCCGCTTCGGCGAACCCGAGCGCGCATCGTTTGTCGCTGCCGGCAGGGAACATCTGTTCGCACAGGCGGCGGAAGGCCCGGCGATTTTTGTCGCCCGCTTTCGTCGTCCGCTGCAGCGTCAATCCGCCTTCCCGACGGAGCAGCCTCGGCGATTTGCAATATGTCGCGCGCGCGTCGCCAACGATGCCAACACCGCGACTACCGCGGACCTTGCCATCGACGAGGGCAGAATCGTCTCCTCCGGCAGCCAGCCGGGTGCGGCCGTTGATCTCGCTGGATATCTTCTGCTGCCGGGATTGATCAACGCGCACGACCATCTCGAATTCAACCTGTTTCCGCGCCTCGGCCACGGCACTTACCCGAACTTTCTGGAATGGGCGGCCGACATTCACCATCGCCACCACGTTGCGATCGGAAAGCATCGCGCTCTGGACCAGTCCCAGCGCCTGCATTGGGGCGCCATCAAGAACCTGCTGTCGGGTGTTACCACGGTCGCCCACCACAATCCGTACGAAGCGGACGTTTTTGACGCCGGCTTTCCCGTGCGCGTAGTCTGCCGCTTCGGGTGGGCGCATTCACTGGCCCTGGAAACCGACGTCCAGTGCGCATTCCAGGCGACACCTCCAGGCGCCCCCTTTGTCGTCCATCTCGGCGAGGGAACGGACGCGGCCAGCGCCGCGGAACTCGAAGAGCTCGACCGCCTCGGCATGCTGGGCCCGCAAACAGTGATCGTTCATGGTGTCGCGCTCACATCCGCGCAGCGTCGATTGCTTCGCCAACGCGGCGCCGCGCTCGTCTGGTGTCCGTCATCCAACCTCTTTACGTTGGGCCGAACTCTTTCAGCCGTCGAACTCAACGAATGCGGCCGCGTCGCCCTGGGAACGGATTCTGCACTTACCGGCCAGGGAAATCTGCGCGACGAGATTGGTGTCGCCCACAGCCTTGGCATCTCCGCGGAACGCCTGTACGAAATGGTGACCACCTCCGCGGCAGACGTGCTGCGCCTCCGCGAGGGAGAGGGGACGTTAAAGAGCGGAGCTGTTGCCGACGTCATCGCGGTCCGCGACCACGGTCTCTCTCCCGCCGGCACGCTTTGCGCTCTGTCGGAGGATGACATCGAACTCGTCGTTGCGGGCGGATCCATTCGCATGATCTCGCCCGGCCTGGCGCACCGTTGGCCCATGCCGCTGCCGCGGCTGGAAGAGATTTGCGTGGACGGCGTCCGACGCCTGGTCGCCGCGCCCATTGCCGATCTTCTCGCCGCCGCGCACCTGCAACTCGGGTCCGACATTCAACTCGCGCACCAGCAGGTCGCTCCATGAACGCCATCGCCGAGCTTCCAGTGCTGGTGCTGTTTCCGCACAACCGGTGCAATTGCCGCTGCGTGATGTGCGACATCTGGCGGATCCGTCAGGTGCGCCAGATCACCTGCGACGACCTGCGCCCGCATCTCGACTCGATTCGGCGCCTGCAGGTGCGATGGGTCGTGTTCTCGGGAGGCGAACCGCAGTTGAACGCCGGGCTGCCTGAACTCGCTCGCATGTTGCGGCAAGAGGGAATCCGCATAACGCTCCTCACCGCCGGACTTCTGCTGGAAAAGCACGCGGCCGAAGTCATCACCTTCGTGGATGACATCATCGTTTCCCTCGATGGCCCGTCCGGACTGCACGATCGCATTCGCAACGTGCCGGATGCGTTCGCGCGCCTCGCGCGCGGGATTGCGGCCGTTCGCGTCTTGCGCCCCGATTTCGAGATTTCCGCGCGTACGACCGTGCAGAAAGCCAATTTCAAATACCTGCGCCAAGCGGTGGAGACCGCCCGGTCGCTCGGGCTGAATTCCATCTCCTTTCTTGCCGCTGACCTGACCTCCTCGGCCTTCAATCGCTCGGAGCCCTGGGACAGCGCTCGCCAGCACGAGATCGCGCTCACTGCCGGCGAATTGGAGGAACTTGAAGACGAGGTCGAAGCGCTGATT
>DAISJI010000007.1:17293-21788 GCA_036821585.1 Terriglobales bacterium | reverse complement strand
TACGACGGTTTGCGCACCACCACCTGGTTTTCACGCAGGATGAATTGCGCCGAGCAATGCTCCGACCCGCAGATCACCGGGATCAGGCCCGCGACCTGGCGGCGAGTGATCAGGCCCAGGGTCCCGCAAGAGGGACAAGCGAGCACGGCCCAGTAGGGATCTTCCGCCTCGCCGACTTCGCCGGCGTTCTCCAGCACAAACATGGCACCGGGAACCATTTGTTCCGGAATCCACTCGTTCAGGACATCCAGCTCAGCGACCATTCCAGCCTCCTCGGAAGCAAAGGCGTTTCGTGATCATGCATGCCACCGCGACTTGCGCCTGGCGGAGGCCTCGGAGTGAACCGTTTCCCGGAGCGGCGGGCGGCGCGCGGCGAGTTGCGTCCGCACTTGGCGCACGGTATCGCTCAGGCAGATGGTGAACATGGGTTGCCGGGCGTTCTTCAGCACGTCGATGGCCTGCTGCGCGGAAGTCTCGATGTAAATGCGCTGCCCGTCGGTAAGCAGGTGACAGTCACCGCGGCCGCTGACCGTTTCCACCAGGCGCTTGCCGAATTCCTTCTGCAGGAAGCGGACGACCTTGCGCACGCGCTGCAGCGAAAAGCCGCGGCGACGAAGGTCGCAGATGACCGCGATCTCAGCGATATCGTCGAGCGAATAGAGGCGCCGGTGCCCTTGCTTGCGGGGAACGACCAGGCCGCGCTCGTCCCACCACTGCAACTGGCGCGCCGTAATGCCGGTGAGTTCGATGACCTGGTTCGAAGTGTAGGGCTGGTCCATGGTCCCCATTCGTTAAAACATTCGGGTCTGATAATGTTTGAAACATTTTAGGGGGAATGCGTAGTGAGTCAAGCGGGAAAATGGCGAGGAATCCACAGGGTAAAAAGTTCCGGTTTCGAGTTTCAGTTTCGAGTTTCGGTTGCAGCGCCGCCGCCGACGAAGTGGACGATCTCCAGGCGGTCTTCATCGTGAAGTTCGGTGGAACTCCAGCGCTCGCGAGGGAGGATGTCGAGATTCAGTTCGATGGCGACGCGGTCGTCCTTCATGCCGAGGTGTTCGACGAGCGCGGAGACGGTGAGTGGATCAGGAAACTGCCGCTTCTCGCCGTTGATTTGAAGAGTCATCAGGCAAGCATTCTAACGAAAGAATTCACCACAAAGGACACGAAGGAACACAAAGGAAAAACATAAGGTCCCTCGACTCGGGCTGACGAGCACCCCATGACGCGCAAAAGCGGCGCGCCATGGGGACCCCGCTGAAGCCCTCGCTCGGGATGACAGTTATATGAGGGAATTTCAGGCTACGCACGCCGGAGGTTGAATTTGCGGCTGGCGGATTTTCCGCGCACGCTGGCCTGGATCAAGATGCCGGTGGAGGGGTCGAGACCCTGCGTCGCAATGTGCAAGTCGGCCACCCCGTTGGCGTTACTCTTGGAATAAACGTACGCTGCGGGACCTTTCGGCATGGGGATGCGGCAGGTGATCTGCGCCTCGCCGGAAGGATTGCCGTCGTCGGAGACCTGAACGTTCAGAAGCACGCTGCTGCCATCGGGTGCAACGATCGGTTCCAGGCACTCCAGCCCGATTCCCTTCCCGATCACCGACCCAGCCGCTTCCACACGAAACTGCAGAAGCGGTGGAGGAGGAGGCTCATTTTCGGCAGCTTCGAGTTCCGCCATGAAGGAATCAAGAACGGGGTCCGGTGGCCTTTCCTCGGGTGGGGCCTCAATTTCTTCCACCGGCATCGGCCGCGGCGGGGGCGCAACGTGCTCGCTCTCGGCGATGGCGGCGGAGGCTTCGGCAATCGCGGCGAGGTCAGGATCGTCGCTCAGCGAAAGCGAAATTCTTTGTTCCTCCTCCGGTTCGGCAGGCGCGGCAGGTGCGGGTAGAGGAGCCGGGGGAGGTGGTACAGACGCCCTTGAAGCCGGAGCAGGCACGACGACAGGCGGCGCTTCGGCGGGGACACCGCGTCCACTCTCGATTTCCTCTTCGATGGTGCCCGCGCGCGCGCACTCGACGAAATGTTTGTGCTGCGCTTTCAGCAGATCGTGCAGGACGTCTTCGGAAAAGTCGGGCAAGCCGGCTTGCTCCTCGAAGGAAGTAGCGTATTTGCCAAGACAGCGGCCCTTTACGAAGACCTGGGTCTGGAGGAGGCTGTCGTGTTCGCGCGCCTCGCTCTGCACGTGATAAACGGTGTCGCCATACTTGATGTCCGTATTGAACCCGAAAATCACGTTGCACCCGGAGTCATGGCCGCGCTAAGAGATCGCCGCAGCCCGCTATTATTGCCGCACTTGCGCGCGGCAGCCTGCGTCATCGTTCACTCGTTGTCACCGTCGGCGGCTTCACTTGACAGCTTCAATTCGCGCTAACTATAGTCGAATGTTTGACTAATTGCTTGGGCGCGAATTATACACAGCCCCGCCTATGCCGGACAATTACTTTGCCCGCTACATTCCGTTGCTGATCCAGTTCTGCATCGTCTTTGCCATGGCGGTGGGGATGGTGGTCGTGTCCAGCTTTTTGGGCAAGCACCGCTACACCCGGGCCAAATTTACGCCCTACGAGTGCGGCATGACACCCGTCGGCGACAGCCGGGAACGGTTCTCGGTGAAGTTTTACCTGGTGGCCATGCTGTTCATCCTGTTCGACGTGGAAGCGGTCTTCCTCTATCCCTGGGCGGTCATCTTCAAAGAGCTGAAGATGTTTGGCTTTATCGAGATGATGGTGTACATCGGGATCGTGATGGCCGGGTTGTGGTACGTGTGGAAGAAGGGCGCCCTTGATTGGGCCGCCAAACCTTCGTCGGTACACGTGCCCCTGGCGATCCTGGACCTGCAACATCCGACGGTATCGCCCCCTGCAAACCCAGTCACGGTAGAAGGGAGCAAGGCGTAAGCATGGCCCCGGACCAGGCTCTCACCGACCTCGCACAGCTGCAGGACCGGCCGGAAGTGGCACGCCTGCTGGCGTGGAACCGCGAAGCCGTCGAGGGCGCCAAATTCGACCGCAACGAGCTCTCGATAACCGTGCGGCGCGACCACATCCGCGAAGCGTGCGCCATCCTGCGCGACACGCCCGAGCTGCATTACGACTTCCTGGCCGATGTGACCGCCGTGGATTGGTACCCGTCGGAACCGCGCTTCGAAGTGGTGTACCACCTGCTCTCCATCCCGCGAAAACAGCGGGTGCGGCTCAAGGTAAAACTTTCGGGTGACGACGTGCGCATCGAGTCGGTCACGTCGGTGTGGCCGGCCGCCAACTACTTCGAGCGCGAAATCTTCGACCTGTTCGGCGTGCACTTCGACGGCCACCCGTACCTGCGGCGCATCATGATGCCCGACGACTGGCAGGGCCACCCGCTGCGCAAGGACTACCCGGTCGAGGGATACCGCTGATGTCCCACAACCAGTACGTGGCGACCCTGGAACCCGGCTCCGCCGGCACCATGATCCTCAACATGGGGCCGCAGCACCCGTCCACCCACGGCGTGCTTCGCCTGCTGCTGGAGATCGACGGCGAAACGATCGTCCGCATGACGCCCGAGATCGGCTACCTGCACACCGGGATCGAAAAGACCTACGAGGCCAAGTTTTACCAGCAGTGCGTTCCGCTGGCCGACCGCATGGATTATTTGTCTCCATTCACGAACGAGCTCGGGTACGTGCTGGCGGTGGAGAAGCTGCTCGGGCTGGAAGCACCGGAGCGGGCGCAGTGGATCCGCGTGCTGATGGCGGAGTTTTCACGCCTGAATTCGCACCTGGTATGGCTGGGCACGCACGCGATCGATATCGGCGCGATGTCGGTGTTCCTGTATTGCTTCCGCGAGCGCGAAGACATCCTGCGGCTGTTCGAGATGCTGGCCGGCCAGCGCATGTTCGACAGCTATTTCCGCGTCGGCGGGCTGGCGATGGAGGTGCCGCTCGGCTTCTTCGAGCGCTGCAAGGAGTTCATCGACCGCTTCCCGTCCAAGATTGACGAGTACGAAGACCTGCTGACCGGGAACCCGATCTTCGTTGGGCGCATCAAGGGCGTGGCGTGCATCAGCGGCGAAGATGCAGTCGCACTGGGCGCCAGCGGTCCGACCCTGCGCGGCAGCGGCGTGGATATCGACCTGCGGCGCGACGCGCCCTACAGCGGATACGAGAAGTTCCAGTTCAAGGTCGCCGTGCGCACTGAGGGCGACGTCTTCGCACGGTATCAGTGCCGCGTGGAGGAGATGCGCGAGTCGGCGAAGATCATCCAGCAGTGCCTGGCGGGCATGCCGGGCGGACCGATCAAAGCAGCGGCCCCGAAGATCGTGCTGCCCGATCGGGAAAAGATGAAGACCCAGATGGAGGCGCTGATCTATCACTTCAAGATCATCACCGAAGGCTTTACGGTCCCTCCGGGCGAGGTGTACCAGGCAGTGGAGTCACCGCGCGGCGAGCTGGGCTTCTACGTGGTCAGCGACGGGACCGCCAAGCCGTACCGGGTGCACGTGCGCGCGCCGTCGCT
>DAISJI010000007.1:14297-17193 GCA_036821585.1 Terriglobales bacterium | reverse complement strand
ATCGCGTACGTGGCGCAGAAGGTGGACCTGAGCGAGCTCGAAATCCGGAACGTGATCAGCTACTACTCGATGCTGACCATGAAACCCAAGGGCAAGTACACGGTCGGGGTTTGCCGAAACATCTGCTGCATGCTGCGCGGCGCGGACGAGGTGATCGCGCACACGCGACAAAAGCTCGGCGTCGGGCATAAAGGAACGACGGCGGACGGCGTGTTCACGTTTGAAGAGGTCGAGTGCATCGGCGCCTGCTCCTGGGGTCCGGCGATGCAGGTGAATTACGACTTCCACGAGGAGCTAACGCCAGAGAAGGTGGATCGAATTCTCGAAGAGTACGCGAACCGGGGTTGATTTGTAATTTGTAATTTGAAAATTGCAAAGTGGCTGGCACACAAAGTCCGGAAGACCTTCGACAAAGAACGAAGGCATTTGCGAATCGAGTGATCCGTTTGTATAGGGCGTTGCCACAAACTGGTGAAGCGAAGGTGATCGGGTCGCAACTGTTAAGGTCAGCGACCTCGGTTGGCGCGAATTATAGGGCAGCCTGCCGAGGTAGGTCGCGAAGTGAATTCGCCTCAAAGCTGGGCATTGTGGTGGAAGAAGCTGATGAAACGATTTACTGGCTGGAACTGCTGGCGGACAACGGCATCGTTCCGTCGCAGCGCCTCGACGATATCTTGAAGGAAGCACACGAACTAACCGCAATTTTTACGGCGGCAAGAGCAACGACTCGGAACAACTGAACTTTACAAATTAGAAATTACAAATTGCAAATGGCGCGCTTGGTTTCACATCCCGACGAAGTCAAGGTGATCTCGAAGCGCTTTGGCATGGGCGCGGCGGACATCGACCGCTATCTCCAGCTCGACGGCTACAAGGCCGTGCAGAAGGCGCTGGCGATGGGCGCCGAGGGGATCATCAACGAAGTGAAGGCCTCGAACCTGCGCGGGCGCGGCGGGGCCGGATTCGCCACGGGGATGAAATGGTCGTTCGTGCCGAAGGAATCAGCGAAACCCAAGTACGTGCTGTGCAACGGCGACGAGAGCGAGCCCGGCACCTGCAAGGACCGCCTGATCCTGGAGCACGATCCGCACTCGGTCATCGAGGGCGTAATGATCGCGGGCCTCTCGATTGGCGCCAAGGTCGGCTACATCTATATCCGCGGCGAATATCGCTACCTGGTGGACATCATGCGCAAGGCAATCGCCGACGCGCGCGCCCGCGGATTCATCGGGAAGAACATCTTCGGCAGCGGCCAGGATTTTGAGATCTATTGGCACACCGGCGCCGGTTCGTACGAAGTCGGAGAAGAATCCGCGCTGATGGAATCGCTGGAAGGAAAGCGCGGGGTGCCGCGTATCCGCCCGCCCTTCCCTGCCGTGGTGGGGCTGTGGGGCGGGCCGACGATCATTAATAACGTGGAGACGCTGGCGTCGGTGCCGCACATCATCTTCGGCGGCGGGCAGCGGTATGCCGACCTGGGCACGCCCAAGAACGGCGGCACGCGGCTGTTCTGCCTGAGCGGACATGTCGAGAAACCCGGCGTGTACGAACTGCCGCTCGGCTACAACCTGATGAAGATGATTCACGACGTCGGCGGCGGCATTCGCGGCGGAAGAAAACTGAAAGCCGTGACGCCGGGCGGGTCGTCGGTACCGGTGCTGAAGGCGGAAGAGTGCGACGTCGCCATGGACTTCGACAGCATGATGAAGGCCGGGACGTTCCTTGGCTCCGGCGGCGTGATCGTGCTCGACGACCAGACCTGCATGGTGAAGTACGCGCAGCGGATTAGCTGGTTTTACCAGCATGAAAGCTGTGGCTGGTGCATTCCCTGCCGCGAGGGCACGGATTGGCTGAAGAAGACGCTGAACCGCTTCCACGCAGGCGGAGGGATCGCGAAGGACATCGACAACCTCGGGTATCTCGCCGAGAACATGCTGGGCCGGACGTTCTGTCCGCTGGGCGACGCGGCGGCAATGCCGATTATTTCGATCGTCAAGAAATACCGAAACGAATTTGAAGACCACCTCGAGGGTCGTCCGTGTCCTTACGATCCGGCGAGCGTGCAGCAATTGCCGGTACTGACGGGACACTAGGAATTCATGGCTGACGTCAACATCATCGTCGATGGAAAGAAGATCGCGGCTCCGGCGGGTTCGCTGCTGATCGAAGCCTGCAAGACACACGGCATCGAGATCCCCGCGTTCTGCTACTACCCGGGCTTGTCGCTGCAGGGCGCGTGCCGCATGTGCCTGGTTCGTGTGGAGAAAATGCCCAAGCTCCAGACGGCGTGCACCACGGTCATCAGCGAAGGCATGACGGTCACCACCACCAGCGACGAAGTCCGCCAGGCGCGCAAGTCGATGCTGGAGATGGTGCTCGCCAACCACCCGCTGGATTGTCCGGTGTGCGACGCGGGCGGCGAGTGCGAATTGCAGGACATGACCTTCACTTACGGCGCCGGCGAGTCGAAGTTCATCGACATCAAGAACCATCGCGACGAGCAGCAGTGGTCGCCGGTGGTGTATTTCGACCGTCCCCGCTGCATTTTGTGCTACCGCTGCGTGCGCGTCTGCGGCGAGGGCATGGACGTGTGGGCGCTGGGGGTGCAGAACCGCGGCGTCGGCAGCGTGATCGCGCCTAATAAAGAAGACCACCTCGAGTGCGAGGAGTGCGGCGCGTGCATCGATATCTGCCCGGTCGGGGCGCTGACCAGCGGCGCCTATCGCTACAAGACGCGGCCGTGGGAGATGAACCACATCGGCACCGTCTGCACCCACTGCGGCGACGGCTGCAAGACCACGCTGGGCGTGCGGAGTCATGCGGATGGTATGGAGATCGTGCGCGGCGATAACCGCGACAAGAGCGGCATCAACGGCGATTTCCTGTGCATCAAGGG
>DAISJI010000007.1:4267-14197 GCA_036821585.1 Terriglobales bacterium | reverse complement strand
AAGCTGCGCGATACACTGCGCGGCGAGCAGGGTTTGGTGGTCGCATTCGGCGCAGAACTGCGTGCCGAGCAAATCTCCACGCTGGTCAACGCGCTGCCCAACGCGAAATTCATCTGCCTGGGCGACTACGCGAACTCGCGCGGGGCGGCCGACATGGGTCTCTATCCCGACCTGCTTCCGGGTTACATCCCGTTGATGGATGCGGGACGTTTCCGCGAGGAGTGGTTCGCACAAATACCGGCACAACCCGGACTCGATTTGCAGCAGATGTTTGCCGCCGCCAACGACGGTCGCATCCAGGGCATGCTGATCGTCGGCTCGAACCCGGTGTCGCGTTATGCGATCGATCCTTTCACGCTGTCGAAGATGTTCGTGGTCGTACAGGACATGTTCCTGACCGAAACCGCGATTCCGGCGCAGGTCGTGTTGCCGGTGGCGTCGGCGTACGAGAAGTCGGGCACGTTCACCAATACCTGTGGCGACCTGCAGATGCTGAAGAAGGCCGGGCAACTGGAAGGCGTGAAGAGCGATTTCGAAATTATCGTGCGCATCGCTGCCGCCATGGGCGCCGACGTGAGAAAGCTCGTCCCCTTCGGGCGTGCGCTGAAGTCGGACATGGGACAATCGCGCGGGGCGCAGGCGGGCGAAGCCGATCGTCACGCGGTCTGGCTGGAGAACCAGGGCCTGGAGCCGAAGATGAGCCCGTACGATCCGATCGCGATGCTCGACGAAATCCAGCGGCTGGTCCCGGGTTACGACGTCAGCCGCCTTAACCTCGCGACCGGCACCGACGTTCACACAAGACTTTCCGCGGTGGGACAGATTCCCAGCCATCCCGAGCTGGTCCTGCCCAGCAAGGACACGCTGTTCACCTCCGGCACTCTCGGGCGCTACTCCAAGACGCTGAACTCGGTGATGGAGAACGAGCGCAGGGCGCCGGTGGACAAGGAAGTTCCGGTTTAGAAGCAGTTGCTAGTTGCTGGTTGCTAGTTGTCAGGAATGCGGGACAAGTAATCGAATGCAAGGGACAGTGAGTCTTACTCAATTCGTCGTCATCTCGATCTTGAAGATCGCGATCGGGCTCGGTGCGCTGCTCACGCTGGACGCCTACACGGTGCTGGCGGAGCGCAAGATCGTCGGCCGCATCCAGAACCGCTGGGGGCCCTCGCGCGTGGGCCCGTTCGGACTGCTGCAACCGGTCGCCGATGCCTTCAAGCTTTTGTTTAAGGAAGACATCACACCGCCATACGTTTACAAGCCTTTGTATCTCTTAGCACCGGTGCTGGCGTTGGCGCTGTCGCTGTGCTCGATCGCCGTCATTCCCATCGGCAACGACATCACGATCCGGGGCTACACCACGGCGCTGCAGATTACCGACATCAACGTCGGCCTGCTGGTGATCCTCGGCATCACCTCGATCGGGGTTTACGGCGTGGCGCTGGCGGGCTGGTCGTCGAATAACAAGTACTCACTGCTGGGTTCGCTCCGCGCCAGCGCGCAGATGATCAGCTACGAAGTCGCGCTCGGGCTGTCGCTGGTCGGCGTGCTGATTCTTTCGGGCACGTTCAGCCTGCGCGGCATCGTGGACGCGCAGGCGGGGACGTGGTTCGGGTTCATCCCCAGGTGGAATATTTTTCCCCAGTTCGTCGGCTTCCTGATTTACCTGACCGCGGCCTACGCGGAGACGAACCGCATTCCTTTCGATCTTCCCGAGGCGGAAACCGAACTGGTCGCGGGATACCACACCGAGTACAGCTCGATGAAGTTCGCGATGTTCTTCATGGCCGAGTACGCGAACATGATCACCGTCGCCTGCCTGGCTTCCCTGCTCTTTTTGGGCGGATGGCACGGGCCGCTGTTCGGGCCGCCGCTGATGCAGGCGCTGCTGCCGGTTTTCTGGTTCGCGTTGCGCGTGTTCTTTTTCCTGTTCCTATACATCTGGATTCGCGGCACGCTGCCGCGCTTCCGCTATGACCAACTGATGGCGTTCAGTTGGAAAGTCCTGCTGCCGCTGGCGATCGCCAACATCGTGATCACCAGTTTGGTAGTGGCGTTGACGTCGTAGGGGTACGCCGTAAGGCATTCGGCGTACGGCAAGACAACATGGTCCATACAGTTCTATTTACGATTTTTGCTTTGATCGCCGTAGCGGGCGCGGTCAACCTGATCGCGCAACGGCACCCGATCAACAGCGCGCTGTCGCTGATCGTGGTGATGGCGTCGCTGGCGGTCGAGTACCTGTTGCTGGGCGCGGAATTCCTGGCGGTCATCCAGGTCATCATCTATGCCGGCGCCATCATGGTGCTCTTCGTCTTCACCATCATGCTGCTCAACGCGGGCGAGGAAGAGCGCACCCAGGGCAGCCGCGTCGCACTGCTGCTCGGCGTGCCGGGGTTGGTCATCGGCGGAGGCACCCTCGCCTGGCTGCTCTTCCGGCACAGCGGCACGGGAGCGGTGGCCGGCGGCGCGCTGCCGGGGTTTCCGAAGGAAATCGGACGCCTGCTGTTCCGCGACTTCCTGCTGCCGTTTGAAGTGACGTCGGTGCTGATCCTGATCGCGATCATGGGAGCGGTGGTGCTGGCCAGCCCGCCCAAGGGCGCGCAGGAGCCGATCGAATTGCCGCCGGCGCCGCAAGGGGAGGAATAGATGGTCCCGCTGGCTTATTACCTGTTGCTGAGCGCGATCCTGTTCGCCTGCGGCGTGGCGGGATTCCTGATCAAGCGCAACATCATCGCGACTTTCATGTGCATTGAGCTGATGCTCAACGCGGTGAACCTGGCATTTGTCGCCTTCGCGGCGCAATGGGGACGCTTGAACGGACAGGTCTTCGTTTTCTTTGTCATGGTAGTCGCGGCGGCGGAAGCGGCGGTGGGACTGGCGATCATCATCGCCGTATTCCGCACCCGCGAAACGCTGAACGTGGACTCGGTAAATTTGCTGAAGTTGTAGACATGAAGTTTTTTCTTTGCGAGGTAGGGGTCCTTCGGCTCGGACGCCGCAACCCGCCGCCGAAAAGCGCGGCGGCTGGTTGATGGCGGCGTCCTCGCTCAGGATGACAGACCCCTGAGAGTTCTGACTTTTATGGAATCACCGCATACATGGCTCATCCCGCTGTTGCCGCTGATCGGATTCGCGATCAACGGGCTTTTCGGGCGACGCTTCTCCAGGAAAGCGGTCGCCGCCGTGGGGCTGTTCTTCTGCGGCGCGTCGGCGCTCTGGGGATGGCGCGTCGCCGCGGCGTTCTTCCAGGCTCCCGGCGTTTACGAAGGTCATTACGGCATTTGGTTTTCGGCCGGCAGTTTCAGCGTCGCATACGGCATTTACCTGGATCAGCTCTCCGTGCTGATGATGCTGATCGTTACCAACGTCGGTTTCCTGATCCACGTTTATTCAGTCGGATATATGTGGGAGGAGGGCGGGTTCTACCGCTATTTCTCCTACCTGAACCTGTTCATGTTCTTCATGCTCACGCTGGTGCTGGCGAACAACTACCTGCTGATGTTCGTCGGATGGGAGGGCGTGGGCCTGGCGTCGTACCTGCTGATCGGGTTCTTCTTCCTGCGCGACTCGGCCGCCGCCGCGGGCAAGAAAGCGTTCATCGTCAACCGTATCGGCGACTTCGGATTCCTGATCGGACTCTTCCTGCTGATTCAGCACTTCGGCGTGGTGGATTACTCGACCCTGTTCCCGATGCTGTCGGGGATTGCGCCTGAAACCGCGGGCGCCGGAGTGATGACCGCCATCGGGCTCTGCATGCTGGTGGGCGCCTGCGGCAAGTCGGCGCAGCTACCTCTTTATGTGTGGCTGCCGGACGCGATGGAAGGCCCCACGCCGGTCTCCGCGCTGATCCACGCCGCGACGATGGTCACCGCGGGCGTGTACATGATCTGCCGCTCCTATGCCATCTTCGACCGCGCGCCGCAGGCTTTGTTCGTGGTTGCATTGATCGGATGCGCGACCGCGCTCTTCGCCGCCACCATCGGCCTGGTGCAGCACGACATCAAGCGCGTGCTGGCCTACTCCACCGTCTCGCAGCTCGGTTACATGGTGATGGCCTGCGGCGTGGCGGCGTACTCGGCCGGAATGTTCCACCTGATGACGCACTCGTTCTTCAAGGCGCTGCTCTTTCTCGCCGCGGGCTCGGTGATCCACGGACTGGGCGGCGAGCAGGACATGCGCAAGATGGGCGGTCTGCGCAAGGACATGCCGTGGACCTTCTGGACGATGACCATGGGCACGCTGGCCATCGCGGGCGCGCCCTTCTTCAGCGGCTTCTTCAGCAAGGATGAAATCCTCTTCCGCGCCTTCACCAGCGAGCACGGTGGCTGGGGATTCTGGGCGGTCGGCGTGTTCACCGCGTTCCTGACTTCGTTCTACATGTTCCGCCTCTGGTTCCAGATATTCTTCGGCGAATTCCGCGGGGAAGCCGCAAAAGGACATCACGACGACCACGCAGAGCACGAACATCACGGCAACGCCCACGAGAGCGGCCGCCTGATGCTGGCTCCGCTGGTTCTGCTGGCGGCGCTGTCAATCGTGGGCGGTTGGATCGGCGTTCCCCAGGTGCTCGGCGGCAGCAATCACTTCGAGCACTTCCTGGCGCCCGTTTTCGAGAGCTACTCGCCCACCGTGCATGAAGTTGCGGCAGCGAATCCCGCCGAGCCAACCGGGCCGTCGGAGATCACGTTGACGCTGACGGCAACCGGCGCGGGCGTACTGGGCTTCCTGCTGGCGTGGTTCCTTTATCACCAGCGCCGCGACCTGGTGCCGAAGCTGCGCGAGCGCTTCCATTCGGCTTACATGGTCCTGGAGAACAAGTATTACGTGGACGAACTCTACGCGGCGGTGATTGTGCGTCCGGTGATCGACTTCTCGCGCGCGGTGCTGTGGCGCTTTGTGGACGCCGGGCTAATCGACGGCACCATCCAAAGCAGCGCGCATGCCGTTCGCGACGTGGGCGGCGGCGTGCGCCAGATGCAGTCCGGCAATATCCGCTCCTACGCCGGTTGGGTGGCGCTGGGAGCGGCTTGCGTGGTGGCCTACATGGTCTGGCTGGGGGTGCGATAGTGAACACCCTGAACACATGGATTCTCACGCTGGTCACGTTCATCCCGCTCGTCGGGGCGGTGCTGCTCTTCGTCTTCCCGCGCCGTGACCGCGACATTCGCGTCTTCGCCTTCGTCATCTCGCTGCTGACGTTTGTCCTCTCGCTGCACCTGCCCGTGCACTTCGCGCGCGGCGCGGCGGGCTTCCAGTTCGAGATGGACGTGCCGTGGATTTCGACGCCGAACATCCACTACCACCTCGGCATCGACGGTGTATCGATGTGGCTGGTGGTGCTGACCACCTTCCTGACGCCGCTCTGCGTGCTGATTTCGTGGCATTCCGTGCACGACCGGGTGAAGGAATTCTTCGTCCTCATGCTCCTGCTCGAGACGGCGATGATCGGCGTGTTCGTCGCGCTCGACCTCTTCCTGTTCTACTTTTTCTGGGAAGGCACGCTGGTCCCGATGGCGCTGCTCATCGGCATCTACGGGCACGAGCGGCGCGTGTATGCGGCGGTGAAGTTCTTCCTCTACACGATGGTCGCGTCGGTATTCATGCTGGCGGCGATCCTGTGGCTCTACGCGCACGTGGGCAGCTTCCAGTTCGGCGACGTGCAGGCGTGGCTGCGCGGACCGGGCGCCAGCGAAGCGGCCGGCGCGATGAAATGGCTGTTCCTCGGGTTCTTTGTCGCTTTCGCCGTGAAGGTGCCGATCTTCCCGCTGCACACGTGGTTGCCCGACGCGCACGTGGAAGCGCCGACCGCGGGCTCGGTGCTGCTCGCCGGCGTACTGCTGAAGATGGGCACCTACGGCCTGTTCCGCTTCAACGTCGGCCTGTTCCCCGAGGAAAGCCGCCACAATGCGCCGTGGATCGTGGCGCTGGCGATCATCGGCATCATTTACGGCGCGCTGGTCGCCATGGTGCAGCCGAACCTGAAGAAGCTGATTGCGTACTCGTCGGTGAGCCACCTCGGGTTCGTCGTGCTCGGCATTTTCAGCTTTACGCAGGCGGGAATGGTGGGCGCCGTGTACGTCATGCTGGCGCACGGTGTCTCGACGGGCGCGCTGTTCATGCTGGCGGGCATGATCCACGATCGCCGGCACACCTTCGAGATCAGTGAGTACGGCGGACTGGCCACGCCCATGCCGGTGTACTCGACCTTCTTCCTGATCATCACGCTGGCCTCGATTGGCCTGCCGCTGCTCAATGGATTCATCGGTGAATTCCTGGTGCTGAGCGGCGCCTTCCAGGCGCAGAAGCTCTGGGGCATCCTGGCCGCTACGGGCGTGATCTGGAGCGCGTGCTACATGCTGTGGCTGTACCAGCGCGTGTTCTTCGGGAAGGTAAAGGTCGAGGCCAATCGCACCCTGCCCGATCTCGACCTACGGGAGCGACTGGCGCTGTGGCCGATGGCGGGCGCGGCCGTACTGATGGGCGTGCTTCCGCTGGTCTGGATTTCGGCCATCGATCCGGCGGTCAAGGATGCGCTCGGCAACGCGGCGCAACTCACAATGCAGGTGATGGGACGATGATTCCGAGCGCCGACTATCTTCGCATTCTGCCCGAGCTGATTCTCGTAGTCGCCGGCGTGCTGGTCATGCTGATCGAGCCCGTCCTCGACGAGCACAACGACCGCCGCAGCATCTTCCTGCTCGCCTTCGCCGGGACCATCCTCGCCATCGCCGCGACCGTTTACCAGGCGTTGGACAAGGGCGCGCAGGGACTGGGCTGGTTCGGCATGGTGCGCGTGGACAGCTTCAGCATCTGCTTCCACCTCATCGTCGGGTTCGTTGCGGCGATGGTAATCCTGGCGTCCTTCGAGTACCTGAAGGCGCAGAACATTCGCGCCGGCGAATACTATGGACTGATTCTCCTGGGCTCGGTCGGCATGATGCTGATGTCGTCGGCGGTCGAGCTGGTGCTGATCTTTATCGCGCTGGAAATTTCGTCGATCTCGACTTACGTGCTGGCCGGGTTCCGGCGACGCGCGCTGGGAAGCGTCGAGGCATCGATCAAATATTTTCTGCTCGGTTCCTTTGCGACCGCATTTTTCCTGTATGGCGTCGCACTGACGTACGGCGCAACCGGCTCGACCAGCATTTATCCCATCGCCGCGGTGCTGCGTAACGGGGCCACTCCGCTGGCCTTCGCGGGCATGGCGCTGATGTTCGTCGGGCTGGGCTTCAAGATCGCCTCGGCTCCGTTCCACGTGTGGACGCCCGATGTCTACGAGGGCGCGCCCGCGCCGATTGTCGCGCTGATGTCAACGGCTCCCAAGGCTGCGACCTTCGCCGTGCTGCTGCGCATCCTGTTCGCCGCCTCCGAGCCGGGATGGTTCTGGATCGTGTGGGTGTCGGCGGTGCTCTCCATGACGATCGGCAACCTGGGCGCGCTGGTGCAGAACAACGTCAAGCGCATGCTGGCCTACTCGTCGATCGCGCACGCCGGTTACCTGCTGGTCGCCTTCGCCGCCGCGAAAGACATCGGCATCTCAGCCGCCATCTTTTACGCCGCGTCGTACGCGGTGATGAACGTGGGCGCATTCATCGTCATCAGCCACGTCGCCGGCCATGGCGAGCGCTTCGTCAACATCGAGGACTACTCCGGACTGGGCCGCCGCGCGCCCACATTGGCCGCCATCCTCGCGGTATTCCTGCTGTCGCTTATCGGCATTCCAATTACGGGCGGGTTCTTCGCCAAGTTCTACGTGTTCAGCGCGGCGCTGCAGTCGAACCTGGTGGGACTGACGATCATCGGTGTGATCAACAGCGCGATCGCGGCCTATTACTACCTGCGCGTGATCGTCTACATGTACATGCGCGAGCCCAGGACCGACGCGCCCATGGCCCCGCTCCCGGCGACGGTTGGATTTTCGCTGGCCGCTGGAGTAGTGGCGACGCTCTACCTGGGCGTGCTTCCGAACCGGGTGCTGGAGTACGCACTGGCCGGGGCGCGCGCGCTGGTGAAGTAGCAAGAACCCATTCACCACGGATCGTCACGGATAAACACGGATCAGAATTGTTGTCCTTTAATCCGTGTTCATCCGTGAAAATCCGTGGTTAATTCTTATTCAATTGCGACGGCGATGTCCCGCCGCGAGAAGATCGCAGTCGCTAATGCCCAGAAGATCGCTGCCTGAAGGATAGCCCACGCGCACGCTGCCCACGGCAGATGCCATCCCGGAGCGCCAAAATTTACCGCCCGATCGACCAGCGTCCACGCCGGAAGAATATCCAGCCACACGCCGCCCAAGGCACGGGCAGCGATTCCTTCCGCGCCGAGCAGAAGAGCCGCGCTCGCACTCGCCAGCAGCGGATGAAAGACGGTTGAAAACGCTATCGCGGCCGTCGCCGCGAGCAGAAAGAGGACCATCAGCATCAGCGCGAAGGGCAGCAGAATGCCGACCTTGTGCGTCGCCAGCGCTCCGACGGCGAAGATCGTCGCGCAGTACACGGCGGATGCGATCATCGCGCCCAACAGCAATCCGCCGAGATATTTTCCGCGTTCCAGGCCCTTGGAAAGCACCGCGAGGATGCGGCGCGTGCGGCACTCGTTGTTGATTGCCGAAGCCGCCAGCAGGCCGGTAAACGCCAGCCCATATATCGACGTCGAGCGCAGCATGAAGAGCGTGTCGTCTTCCGACTGCCCACCGGTTAGCGCAATGCCGCCGCCGAAGACCACCACGTAGAGAAGCAGCGTGATCAGCGGCCAGCGCTGCTCGCGCACGAAGTTCACGGCGATGAGAAAGACAGGCTTCAGGCGTCAGGCTCCCGGCTTTGGCGGTTCCGACTTCGAAGTGAGTTCGAGAAAGATTTCTTCCAGCGTGCGGCGGACCGGGTTCACGCGCACCACTTCTCCCCCCGATGTCCACACGCGCTCGATGGCGGAGCGCTGTTGCGCCGCGAATACCCGGAAGCGCACCAGACCTTCCTCGTTGACGTCACCCGCAAATGATGCCGCTTCGATCCCGCGGGCCACGATTTCCGACAGGTCGGCGCGCTCCAGCAATTCGCCCGTCGTCCCGATGCGCACTACCCGGCCGCGGCTGACGATGGCGATGCGGTCACACACACTCTCGATTTCCGAGAGCAGGTGCGAGCTGAGAAAGATGGTCTTGCCCGAGGCCCGCGCGCGCAGCAGGAGTTCGCGCACGGCGACGCGTCCCAGCGGATCGAGCGCCGAGGTCGGCTCGTCGAGCACCAGCAGTTCAGGGTCGTTGACCAGCGCCTGCGCCAGCCCGACGCGCTGCATCATGCCGCGCGAGAATTTACCGACATTGCGGTCGCGGACCTCGTTCAATTCCAGCGTGTCCAGCACATCACGCACCGCGCGCGCCAGTTGCGGATCGCGCAGCCCATTCAGCGCGCCGTAGAAGCGCACTACCTTGGCGGCCTTGCGGTGATAGAGAGCGACATTCTCGGCCAGGAACCCGATGCGCCTTCGCGTAGGCGCGTCGCCGAACGGCTTGCCCAGCATGTGTCCTGCGCCTGCGGTCGGACGCATGAAGCCCATCGCCAGGTGGATGGCCGTTGTCTTTCCCGCCCCATTGGGACCAAGGAAGCCGAGGATCTCGCCTTGGTTCACGGTCAGCGAGAAATCGTCGAGCGCCATGACCTTGCGCGAGGAAAAGGGTCCGCCGTAACGCTTGGTGATGCGGTCGAATTCGAGGACGGGAGTCATCAGTCGTCGGTCGTCAGTCGTCAGTCGTCAGTCGTCAGCAACAACACCTGAAGCCTAATGGCTGACGGGCAATGCTACAAAGAGAAAGGCCGGTCGAGGGCGACCGGCCTACAACTTGTTAATGCGTGCTGAGGTTCAGGTTCCGAGTTACTTCACCTTGGCGAAGATGATCACCAGCGTGTACAGGGCCAGCGACTCGATCAG
>DAISJI010000007.1:3018-4167 GCA_036821585.1 Terriglobales bacterium | reverse complement strand
ACCAGCGTGTACAGGGCCAGCGACTCGATCAGGGCCAGGCCCAGGATCAGCGCCAACTGGATGCCCGGACGCGCCCCCGGATTGCGGGCCAGCGCTTCCACGGCTGCGGCAGTTGCCTTCGCCTGTCCCAGCCCGCACAGGCCGGAAGCAATGGCCATGGCGAAGCCGGCAGTGATGGCGACCCAGTTGGTGCCGGCGGCGGCGGCCGGCTCAGTCTGCGCCAGCACCGGAACGGCGAAGCACATGACGGCCAGCATCAGGAATACAAAGCTCAGAGTCTTACGCATGCGAATTGCTCCTTTTATCAAATTGCCGCAGTGGGTGGTTGACCTCAAACCGTGCAGAGGCCCTCACGCTATCGGCGAGTTCTGAGTTCCAAGTTCTGAGTTCCGAGCCACAACGCTCGAAACTCGGAACTCAGCACTCGAAACTTCTAGTGTTCCGTCGCTACTGCGCCGGCCAGGTACACGGTCGTCAGCAGCACGAAAATGTATGCCTGCAGCAGCGATACGCCGATGTGCAGGCCCAGGAAAACTACCGGTACTCCCAGCGGCACCAGCGAGAAGAAGACCAGCGTCACCATGTCGCCGGCAAACATGTTGGCGAACAGACGGATGGTGAGCGACATCACGCGGGCCAGGTGACTGATGATTTCAATCGGGATCATCAGCGGCGCCAGCGCCGGCATCGGTCCCGCGAAATGTTTGGCGTACTGCAACGGCCCCTGCCGCTTGATGCCCTGCGCGTTGTAATAGAGGAACGCACAAATCGCGCAGCCCAGCGGCACGGAAGGCACGGCAGTCGGCGACTCGAATCCCGGCACCACCCCAATCAGATTGGCGAGCAGGATGAACAGCCCAAGCGCAGTCAGGAATGGTGTGAACTCCTCGCTGTGATGGCCGATGATCTCCCGGCTCTGGTTGGAGATGAATCCTTCGGCGCCTTCGAAGATGTGCTGCAGGCCGCCGGGATTGTCCACCGACAGGCGCGTGCGCAGGATCAGGAAGAGCAGGATCAGGATGCCGGCGACCAATATCTCCATGGAGACCGCATTCGATATCGGCGCTTGCGGAAATTTCGGCTCGATGTGCAGCGAGCGCAGCATGGCAGTCACCGGACCCGCCAGCGCTTGGTTCAGCAATTCGGTAA